>JACMJD010000096.1 GCA_014380825.1 Phycisphaerae bacterium
CTGATGCCACGACGAATGCCTGACAGCAGCAACGCGTCGTATTCGTAGAAGTCGTTGTCGCTTGTGGCTACGAACCCAAGCTGCGTTGTGATTCGCCGTCCAACCGAGTTGAAATAGCCAATTTCGTTGGCGGTCTTGAGGATGCGGGCGCTGGTTTCGGAGTTGATCTCGGGATGATTGTTGAGCGCGCGCGAGACGGTGGCGATGGAGACGTTGAGCTTTTTTGCAATCGCTCGAACCGATGACATGTTCCGCCTTCGTTTCCGCTTCCGCCGCTGATACAGTTACTGGAACTGTTACGGCGTGAATAATAACGCCAGTCGTAAACGACGCAACAAAAAAATGCCTTGTGCCGAATTTCACAAGGAAAACGCCGGTTCTGGCGTATTTCCACCTCCGTAACAACGGTCGCGTCTGTTCCGATCCGGCCCGCGAATTTCCGCCTTTTTCCGTAACACGTTTCAACGCGTGGGCGAACTCACGCGCCAACCGTGTTCCGCTCCACATTTTTCTCTGTAACTTGTCTTGCGTCGCCCGCCGACGCGTCGCTATATTGCCGCCCGTTCGAATTGTCCGCAGGAGACTGTTACTCAATGCGCATCCGAATCACCTACAAGTTCTCGGTCAACCCGATGGCATTCGGGACCGTGCTTGGTCACGGTTGAGCGGACGCGGCAGTCTCAGTTTTAGATTGTCCTCACCGGCCCGCTCAATCCTTCGAGCGGGCTTCTGTATTTAATTCCAACTCCATCCGTTGGTTTTTAGCCCGCACGATCAGACGCAACTGCTGCGACCTCACGCGCAGACGCGGCTGCAATATTGTGTCGGCTACAGTTTCGGGGAAGGTCAGATGAAGACAAACAATAATCGCGCCCTCTGGAACCTGACGCGCGGACAGCGCGGCCGCTTCACGCTGGCGGCGGCGACGCTGGTGATCGGATCGGCCGGGATGTTCGTCGGCCCGCAGATTATCCGATTCGCCATCGACGGGATTCTCGACAAAACCAAAACGCTTGGCTCGCTTCCGCACTGGATCACCGGCGTGCTCGCATTTCTCGATGCCGCTAATCATCCGCGTCGCGCGCTGATATTCGCCGGCCTGGCGGTTTTCGCGGCGTCAGTCCTTGCCGGGATATTCATGTATCTCAAGGGTCGATGGTCCGCGCAGGCGAGCGAATCGATCGCTCGATCGCTGCGCGTGCGCCTGTACGATCATCTTCAACATCTGCCCGCCGCGTACCACGACAAGGCCCCCACCGGCGACCAGGTGCAGCGCTGCACGAGCGACGTCGACACCGTGCGCATGCTTTACGCTTCGCAGGCGATCGAAATCGCCCGGGCGATCACGCTGCTGGGCATCGCCATCCCCCTGATGTTCTGGATGGACTGGAAGCTCTCGCTCGTGGCGATCGCGGTGTTGCCGATCATCGTCACGTTTTCAATCTACTTCTTTGGTCGCGTGCGCGGATCGTTCAAAAAGATGGACGACGCCGAAGGCGCGATGACCGCCACGCTTCAGGAGAATCTCACCGGCATTCGTGTCGTGCGCGCGTTCGCTCGGCAGGAATTCGAATGCAACCGATTCAGTGAGAAGAACGTCGCTCATCGCGATCTGAACGATCGGCTGTATCGCGTGATGGCGCTGTATTGGTCGACATCCGATTTTATGGTGTTCGCCCAGGGCGCGCTGGTGCTGTTCGTCGGCGCGTGGCGAGTGGCAAACGGAAATCTCACGCTCGGCACGCTGGTGGCGTTCATGGCTTACATGCATCTTTACTTGTGGCCGGTGCGCGAAATGGGGCGCACGCTCACCGAGCTCGGTAAGGCGACCGTTGCGATCGGGCGCATTCAGGAAATCCTGGATGTGCCGCCCGAAGCGGATATCGCGCAGCCAAAGGCCGATCTCCCCGCGCGCATCAGCGGCGATATCCGTATCGACGGCGTGAGCCTGGCGTATGGTGAGGCGAATGTCCTGAACGACATCCGCCTGCACGTCCCTTCCGGCCAGACGCTGGCGATCGTCGGGCCGTCGGGTTCCGGCAAGAGCACGCTCATGCAGCTCCTGCTGCGACTGCTCGATTACGAACACGGCCGCATCGAGCTGGACGGCATGGAGATTCGCGATCTGCCGCGAAAATATGTGCGCGGGCAGTTCGGCGTGGTGATGCAGGAACCGTTCCTCTATTCCAAATCGCTCCGAGAAAACATCCGTCTCGGCCGGCACGAGGCGGCCGAAACGGAGGTCGTTGAGGGCGCGACCATCGCGTGCGTCCACGAATCGATCGAAGGCTTCGACAAAAAGTACGACACGATCGTCGGCGAGCGCGGCGTGACGCTTTCGGGCGGGCAACGCCAACGCGTGGCGATCGCACGGGCGATTCTGCGCGATGCGCCGATCCTGATCCTGGATGATGCGCTCAGCGCAGTCGACACGCATACGGAATCGCTCATCCTCGACGCGCTCAAGCGTCGTCGCGGTCAGCACACCACAATCGTCATCGCGCACCGCCTGAGCACGCTCATGCATGCCGATCAGAGTGCGGTGCTCGAGCAAGGCCGCGTGACGCAGCTTGGCACGCATGCCGAGCTGGCGGAGCGAGATGGGTTGTACAAGCAGCTCTGGCAGATTCAGACAGCGCTGGAAGAAGATCTGTCGCGCGAGCTGAGCAACAACAACAATGGAAATTCGACGAGCGATCCGGATGCGGAACTCGTTTCGCAGAAATAAGAGTTCAACATGGCACAAGATCCAACATTAGAAGAGGAAGTGTTTACAGGCCGGCTCAATTGGGCGCTGTGGCGAAAGGTGCTTGTCTTCGCAAAGCCTTACCGCAGGCAGTTGATCGGGCTGATCGCGCTGGCGGGGCTGGTGGCGGGTCTGGACCTTTCGTTTCCGTTCATCATCGGCTCGATCATCGACGGCTTGTATCGCCACGAAGCAACCGGCGCTGATCCGCGCCTCGGCGCGCGCCTGGCTCTTTACCTGGCTCTGATCGTGACGTTCGCGATCTGCATCTGGGGATTCATCATCCTCTGCGGCAAGATCACCGTCGGCGTGAGCCATGACATTCGCAAGGCCGCGTTTGAAAAGCTTCAGGATCTACCGTTCAGCTTCTACGACCGCAAGGCCGTGGGCTGGCTGATGGCGCGTCTGACCAGCGACACCAACAGCCTCTCGCGCATCATGGGCTGGGCGATGCTGGACCTGTCCTGGGGCTCGATCTCCATCATCGCGGTGACGACGGCAATGTTCGTGATGAACTGGAAAGTCGCGATCGTCGTGCTGGTGATCCTGCCGCCGCTGGTCATCGTCAGCCGGTTTTTCCAG
>JACMJD010000097.1 GCA_014380825.1 Phycisphaerae bacterium
CCGGGCGTGCGCCCGAGCATTTCCTTGGCGACCAGTCCGACGGCATTTCCATTTTGCAGAACGCGGTTCGTATCTTTCTTGACGGCCACCACGCTGGGTTCGTTGAGAACGATTCCCTCGCCTTTTACGCACACCAAAGTGTTGCAGGTGCCCAGGTCGATTCCCATATCGACGCTGAACATGCCCAGCAAGCCGTCAAAGATCACACGCTACTCCATTCGCGAGATGGCGGGAAAAGTCGAAAAACAACCCGAACTTGAGGTGTAAAGGTAACGGGAAGCGCGCGCGCGTGCAATGCAGGAGACGTGGGGTGAATGACCAGTGACCAAATCCGAACGACCAATCAATGAACAGAGTCGAATGACGAATGCTCGGGTCGCGCCGGCGCGCTCAATCCCCAGCGAGTTGCTTTGCCAACTGTTGGCGGGCCCGCTTGGCGAGAAAGTCGCACCGATTGTTCTGCGCATCATCCGCATGACCGCGAACCCATTTCCACGTGACGTGATGCTTATCCATCGTCAGCGCGAGCAATTCTTGCCACAAGTCGGTGTTGAGGACTGGCTTCCGACTGGACGTTCGCCAGCCGTTCGTCGTCCACTTTTCCAACCAGCCTTTGTCAAAAGGGTTCTTGAGATACTCCGAGTCGGTAACGAGCGTGACCTCGCACGGCTTCTTCAACGTCCGAAGTGCCATCATCGCTGCCGTCAACTCCATCCGATTGTTCGTCGACTCGGGCTCCGCGCCGCTTATTTCTTTCTTCACGTCGTGCGGCTGCGAAATCAGGATTGCTCCCCATCCACCAATTCCCGGATTCGGCGAACACGCGCCGTCGCTGTAAATGAGTACTCGCGGCAAGTTCATTGTCGGTCTTGAAAGAGCATACTCTCAGGGCTCGAATTTTCGATCGGCATGCTTACGCGCGCTCCCACGTTTTCGCCATCCGGCGTGCCGGCAGCTTGACGCCGTCGAGCTTCCGCCAGGCGAACCAGTGCAGCACGCTGGCCGATTCGAAGAGCGCCAGCGGCGTCATCCCTTCCATCGTCGCGGCGCGCTGATCATGCGTTGGCTCAAGCGCAGGCGTTAAGCCGTCGGCTTCCAGCAACGCCGCCAGCTTTCGCGACGCGGCTTTGTTGAGCCGGATGCTGACCACAATCGCGACAACCGCCACGAACCCGCCGACGCCAAGCATGATCCCCCCATGCGGGCACGCGGAGCTTACCGCTGGAGCAATAGGGTTCGGATTTCTGAAATCACGGTGTGCAGTAGCGTACACGGCGGGTGGCAATTCGTCTGGTCGGCTTGAGTCACGCAGCTAAACGCTGCGTCGCTTCTTCAAACTTGTCCGCTGCGCTGGGGTGAGCCACTGGCTTGGATCCTGAAGCAATGTAAGCGCGCTATGGACCTTCGTGCGCTGCATCGGTATGAGGTCAAGTTTCTCGTACGCGGTGCCTCGCAGCGCGTGTTGTTGGTCGCTTGGCGGCGCTTCGCACACGGCCGGAGCGGTAACGAACCGGCAATCGCTTCTTTCGGTGGCGGCGGCGAGCGCCCGCTTCGTCGTGCCGGTCGGAACGTACGTCACCTCGACGACTTCGGTGCCGTTGGCGAACGCCGCTCGCGTCGCGACGACGCCGGGCAGCGCGCCCAGCGCGGCTTCGCCTTCCCAGAAACAGCGCATCGCGAAGACCGCCGTCTCGCGCTTCGGATACGCTTCGTCGCGCGCGATCCGCAGATATCCGGGCACCGGCAAATTGGCTGTTTCGAGGGCGTCGATGAACCGCGAGGCGACGGTGAACGCATCGTACACCCCGTCTTCGCGCGGGATGAGGTCTTTGCCGTCTGCGTTCAGGAACCGCACGACCGGATTGTTCCACGCAGGCTCGCCGAAACGCTTGAGGAGCTCCGCCTCTTTTCCCGCGACGTTATTGCGAATAACTAGCGGCACGGCATCGTGTTCGATCGCGGCGGCGAGCAGTGCGTTGCGCAGCACGTCCTTGCCGAATCCAGTGCAGGTCGCGCAGCCGGGGATTTCCTGGAAGAGCAAGAACACTGGCTTGTTCTCGCGCTTCGCCTGAGCCAGCGCGGCGTCAAAATCATGTTGCCAATGAACTTGTCCCAACTCGGGCTCTGAGTTCACCGAGTCCTCCGATCCCGCGCATGAGTAACTTGTGACGACAAGTGTAAGCAAGAGTGCGATCTTTATCATCACCAGATCGTAGGCAGGCGCGCGGTGCGGCTTGTCAGCGGATGTCGGCGACGAAAAAAAGTGCCCGGGCGGGGGTTGTCGGGGAGCCGCCCGGGCCATGGGGGGTGAGAACTGATTTAGCGCGCCGGCATGTCTCCCTACTGTGCGGGCGCGCGAGATTATTCATTCCGTACAAAGCTCCGCCGGGGGGCGGGATCGGCTGAGGGACGAACAGAGGGTGGCATTTTCTCCGGTGTAGTGACACCGTGTTCAACTCATCCGACCCGGATCCCCACCGGCAAGAGCCACATCACTGGCTGTCGCGCCCATCGAAGGGCACCCATCGAAGGGCAATGGTGAGGCGCACGTTCCGATGCGAGCATCAAATCGGCCGCTCTCTTTGCGGCGATCGATCGCAATATCGGAGGCATCGCGGCGCGTGCGTGAGTCGTCTGAGCCTCCCTCGGCCCAAAATAAGTTGCCGACGAAGTCGGCTTGCGTGGATGTCGACGTATTTGTTGGGGCTTGGAAGCTCCAGCATCCCGTCCGGCGATAAGCGGTCGACCGATTCTTCCGACACTTCGGAAGAATCAACCACGCTCATCACGCCGCCGTGCAGATCCAGTCCGATGCGGCGTTCGACGGTTTCCGGCCAGGCCGGTTGTCGCGCGTCGCGGCGCGGGTCTGTGGGTTGCGGGTTGCTTGGCTTCGCGTTCATTGTCTTCGTCCTTCCCTGTTGTTCGTCGCATGCTGAAACAAACTCATGCGTTCGAACGAGTGAAACTATCGTCCACGTTCGGCCGGTCGACCAGTGCCCGAAACAGGCCAGCCTCTGATCGCCATGCGTACTACATCTATGCGAATAAAGCCGGCGGGATGGACAAAACATTCCCGTGCCCTGAACGGGGCAATGAGCGGAACTGCGGAATGATGAATGCAGAGTGCAGAATGGATAAGCGGGGTAAGATGTTTCTTTCATTCTGCATTCCGCATTCTGCATTCTGACTTCACTTTTCATTGCGTTCCACGCCGTCCCTGCGGACAATTGACCGTCTAATGACTGATCGTGGCGAACACCTCCGGCTGGGTGCGGTGCGGGATGTCTTTCGGCTCGTCGGCGAAATCCGCGAGCAGGGCGCTGATCCATCGAAGTGGCGGCCGCACATGGTGCGGCGCATCAGCAAGATGATGAACGCCGAGATCGTCGTCTCCAGCGAGATCCACTTCCGCGCCGCCGGCGAGGGCGGCGTGTATCACGTACACGACATCGGCTGGGGCTGCGACCAGGACGGCAACACCTGGCAGATCAACACCGAACGCGAGGAGAAACCCGAAGCGTACTGGCTGACCGTGCTCGGAAAAAACACGCCGGTTCCTCAAAGGAAGCCGACGGACGAATCCGAATCATCGGACAAGCCCGTCATTGCCGTGACACCCGTTCGCGCGGTGTATGGCGGAACGAGCTTCGTCCTCTCGCAATATCCGCTGCCACATCTGGGCGCCGTCGATCAGCTTGGCCTGCACCGCGCCTGGGGAAATCAGCCGTTCACTCGACCCGAGCACCGCCTGATCCGCCTGTTCCACCTCGAGCTTGGCCGGCTGTGGAAAAAAGACGCGCTGCAAAAAGCGCAAGACCCGGCATCCGCACTTCCGCCAAGACTCGCGCAAACGCTCGCCGAGCTCCAGGCCGGCAGCAGCGAGAAGCAAGTCTCGATCGCGCTGGGCATCAGCCGCCACACGGTTCACAATTATGTGAAAGCGCTGCATCGAAGACTGGGCGTGAGCAGTCGCGGCGAATTGCTGGCCAAATCTCGCGCGAGCGCCAGCGGGGATTTCACGCCGAAGCTGAGCGTTCCGCGCGAATAAGACTCAACATCTCGCTCGCGATCAATTAGCGGCGAAACTGAGTTCCCATCCGCGCACACTTGCCCCTACAAAGGGCGCTTGTGTCGACATGCGGCCGTTCGCGTGCGCGCGGCAATCTACTTTTCGAGACCACCATGAAACCGAAAAACAAAAAACGCGGCCAACAACCTTCGCAAATGCCCGCTTCCGCCAAAGACGTCGACCTTCAACGCGACACGCTGTCGCCAGGCGATGCCCTCACCACCAATCAGGGCTTGGCGCTGGTCGATGACCAGAACTCGCTCAAGGCCGGCGTGCGCGGGCCGACGCTGCTGGAGGACTTTCATTTCCGTGAAAAGATCACGCACTTCGATCACGAGCGCATCCCCGAGCGGGTCGTACACGCCCGCGGCTCCGCGGCGCACGGATATTTCGAAGCGACCACCACGGCGACGGATATCACCAAGGCATCGCTGTTTGGCAAGAAGGGCAAGCGCACGCCGGTGTTCGTTCGCTTCAGCACGGTCGCCGGCAGTCGCGGCAGCGCGGACACGCCGCGCGATGTGCGCGGATTCGCGGTGAAGTTCTACACCGATGAAGGCGTGTGGGATCTGGTCGGCAACAACATCCCGATTTTCTTCATCCAGGACGCGATTAAGTTCCCCGATTTGATACACGCCGTGAAGCCCGAGCCGAACAACGAAATCCCGCAGGCCGCCAGCGCGCACGACACGTTCTGGGATTTCGCTTCGCTCACGCCTGAGACGATGCACATGCTGATGTGGGTCATGAGCGACCGTGCGTTGCCGCGCAGCTTCGCAATGATGGAAGGTTTCGGCATCCACACGTTCCGATTCATCAACGCCGCCGGTCAATCGAATTTCGTGAAGTTTCACTTCAAGCCGAAGAAGGGAATCCATTCGCTCGTGTGGGACGAAGCGCAGAAGATCGCCGGGAAAGACGCCGACTTCAACCGGCGCGATCTGTACGATTCGATCAATCGCGGCGATTTCCCCGAATGGGAATTCGGCGTGCAGGTGGTGCCGGAAAAGGACGAGCACAAGTTCGATTTTGATCTGCTCGATCCGACGAAGATTATCCCGGAAGAATTGGTCCCCGTGCGCGTGCTCGGCAAACTGGTGCTGAATCGCAATCCGGAAAACTTTTTCGCCGAGACCGAGCAGGTTGCGTTTCATCCGGGCCACATCGTTCCGGGAATCGATTTCAGCAACGACCCGCTTCTGCAAGGGCGGTTGTTCTCTTATTTTGATACGCAGATCAAGCGAGTGGGCCCGAACTTCGCGCAGCTGCCGATCAATCGGCCAACGTGTCCGTTCAGCAACAACCAGCGCGATGGCGAGAGCCAGCAGATCGTGCACAAGGGTCGCGTCAGTTACTTCCCCAATTCGCTGGCCAACAACCGTCCGGAACATTCGCCCGACGGGACGAAGGCGTTCAGCAGCTTCGCCGAAAAGATGGAGGGCGCGAAAGTCCGCGTGCGCAGCGAAAGCTTCTCCGATCATTTCAGCCAGGCAACGCTGTTCTGGAACAGCATGGCGCAGTGGGAAAAGAACCACATCGTCAGCGCCATCAGTTTCGAGCTGAACATGGTCGAGACGATCGCGATCCGCGAACGCGTCGTCAACGAAATGCTCGTGAACGTCGCCGACGAACTGGCCAGCAAGGTGGCAAAGAACATTGGCGTGCGGATCACCGCCAAGCGCAAGAGCAAGCCGCACAATCGCACGTCTGCGGCGCTGAGCATGGACAAGCCGTGCAGGGACATCATCGGTCGGAAGGTGGCGATCTTGGTGGCCGAAGGATCCGACGCTGCTCAGGTGAACGCGATGAAAGAAAAGCTGACCGGAGAAGGCGCACTGGTCGAAGTGATCGCGCCCAGCGTTGGCCCGGTCCGCGGTAGCGGCGGCGCGATCGCTGTGAATAAGCCGCTGCCGAACGCGCCGGGCGTCCTGTACGACGCCGTCTTCATCCCCGGCGGCGCCGGCGCAACCACGCTCGCACTGCTTGGCCCCGCCGTGCAGTTCGTCAGCGATCAATACGCGCACGGCAAACCGATCGGCGCGGTCGGCGAGGGAAAGCTATTGGTTGAAGCGGCGATTATCGATGTCCCCAGTGACGCGAAGGCCGCGATGAAAGCAGGCTTGCTCATCGCGAACGACAAGCGCGACGCCGCCGCGATCACTAATTCGTTCGTACAGGCGATGCTTCTTCATCGCTTCCCGAATCGGCAGCCGGAGACAATATTGGCTTGAATCAGTTATTGCCGAGAATCGGCAACTGAACGGAAACATTCCGATCCGCACCATCGTCCAAGCCCGGCGCGGCGCCGATGAATTGCTTGTCGATGCGCTTCACAGCGCGGATCGGCGGATGCGGATCGGGGAGCAGGTCGGGGGAATTGGGGCCGTCGTGGCGTTTCAGGATGTTGTAGTACTGATCTCGCTGGGCGGGGATCCAGCCGGCGTCGCGGATCAGGCGGCAGATTTCCCGCTCGTTCAGCTTGTACGTCGTGCCGGCGGCGCTGACGACGTTCTCTTCCATCATCACGCTGCCCATGTCGTTCGCCCCGAACGTCATCGCGAGCTGGCCGATCTTCGGGCCCATCGTCACCCAGCTGGATTGGAGCGACGGGAAGTTGTCGAGATAAATTCGAGCGATGGCCAGCGTGCGGAGATAATCATCCGCGCCGGCGCTTCGAACGATGCGACCTTTCTGGATGTCCTCGAGCGTCGAATCGTCGAACTGCCCGTGAACGGTCGGATCCCATTCGGTCGCGTGGCCCAGCGACGTGTTCTCGCGCTGGAACGGCCAGTGGATGAAAGCGGTGTAGGAGCCGTAGGTGGTGAGTGGCCAGTGGTCAGCGGCCAGTGAAGACTTGGTAAAGACTCCGGGATGTTTCTTCTCTATTTCACTGACCACTGACCGCTGACCACTGGCCACTGATGCCGCGTAGTCCTGCATATCCCGCAACGCGCTCATATGCTCGACGCGATCGCGGAGAAATTCGATATGCCCGATCAGCATCGTCGCGCTGGTGTTCAATCCTTCTTCATGTGCGACGCGCATGACGCGCAGCCATTCGTCGCCCGTGCATTTGCCGATGCCGATTTTCTTGCGGACGCGGGGCGTGAAGATTTCTCCGCCGCCGCCGGGGATCGTCGCTAATCCTGCTGCCTTGAATCTTCGGATGATGTCGCGCACATCCATCTTGAAGAAGCGCTCGAACTCGATGAACTCCGGCGGGCTGAAGGCGTGGATGTGGATCGTCGGGAAACTCGTCTTGATGTAGCGCAGCAGGTCTTCGTACCACTCGATCGGGAGCGCATCGTTCATGCCGCCTTGCATGAGAATTTGCGTTCCGCCGATCGCGATCAGCTCGCGAATCTTCTCGCCGATCGTCTCATAGCTCAGCGTGTAGCTGTCGGCGTCGTCGTGGTCGCGACGGAAGGCGCAGAACGTGCAATGGGCGGTGCAGACGTTTGTATAGTTGATGTTCCGATCGATGACGTAGGTTCGGTAATCTTGCGGGTGCATTCGATCGACGACCGTTTGCGCCCACGTGCCAAGATCGTGGAGCGATGCGCGCTGGTAAAGCTCGAGCGCTTGCGCGTCGCTAAGCCGCGAACGGCCTTGTAAGATCGGATCGATGTCGAAGGACAGCATTTTCGGCATGGTCGCTCATCAGATGCTACGGAAGTAGAACGCATGGGGAAAGCGGCGAGCCGACCCGAGCACACATTTCATACGAATTGAAAGGCCACACGCGCTGGCGGCGCCTTCGCGACGTGACATCAGAAGATGGGACCGGCCACGCGTCAAGCTGATGTTAGTCGGGCACGTATTCGCCTACTGAAGTTCGCTTTGCTGCTGCCGATCGTGGCGGTGGCGGTCACGGTTCTCCTGATCAATTGCTACTCGATCGCGTACCGCATCGCCCGGCCGTACACGCTTTCGCCGTGGGAATCGATGATCGTCGTCGACGCACATCGCGCGTCGCAAGGACAACCGATTTACCAGCCTCTGGATAGGGGCGCCCCGGCGCCGCACATCTACGGGCCGCTGATGACGCACGTCGTCGCGCTGGTCTTTCGGGTTACCGGGCCGAATCTTTATGCCGCGCGGGTAATCAGTCTGATCGCGGCGCTCATCGCGTGCGCGATCTTGATTCGCATTTACGTCGACTATCGAAAACCATTCGACCTGCTGTTCGGCGCCGCGCTGATGCTCTCGCTGCAATGCCGCAGCCGCGCGTATTTTGTGGAATCGCGACCGGACATGATCGCCTGGCTGCTGGCGACGCTGGCGCTGATCTGCTTCTACCGCGCACATCATCGCAACGCGTTTGGCCGGTGGTATCCGCTCGGTCTTGCGCTCGTGATCCTGACGTTCCTTTCCAAGCAAACGTACGCATGCTTCGCGGCTGTGCCGCTGGTAGCGATCCTGGTCTTGCAACCGCGGCCGCTGCGGAAGCATTTGCTGTTCGCGATGCTGCCGCTCGTGTGTCTCGGTCTCACGGTGATCGTGCTGAAACAGGTTCAGCCGGTTCTTTACCACTACATGGTGAAGGTCCCGAAGATGTATGCGATTCCGCTCGACCGCCTGAAGGTCGCGTGGGACATCCTGATCATGAGCATCCCGTTGTATCCGGCCGCGGTGGTCGGTTACTTCGTTCGGTTGCGACATGATCCCGACGGCGATGCACCGGTTGCGTGGCTCGCGCCAAAGATGATCTGGCTGATGGCTGCGTGCGGGGTCGGCTTCGCGGCGGCCGTCATGGCGTTCGGCAAGCAGTTCGCGACGATCAATTCGCTGCTGCTCGCCTGGATTCCGATGACCGTGTTTTGTTGCATCGTCATCCCATCGCTCGTGCGCGGCCTGTATCGCAGCGCGATCGCCGGGCTGGCGCTGCCGCCGCTGGGCAATTTTGCACTCCACTTTTCCGGCGCGTTCCTGATCGCCTCCCTCACGTTCGTCACGGCGTTCTCAAGCGGCAAGGACGGATTCAACTGGGACCTCGGCCACGGCACGCGCGAATACAAACACGTGATCGCCGCGGTGAAGGACCTGAGCGGCCGGGTGGTCTCGCCGGAGGATCCGACGATCCCGCTGTTCGCCAACGGATACATCGGCCGAAATCTCGATGCGGAGCTCGATGCAACAAATCACGGAGCGATTCCGCAGAGCGTCCTCGCCGAAGTCTCGCGAGCGCACTGGCTCGTTCACGTGACGGCGGGCTACAAGTCGCAGATTTCCGAGCGATTGCTGAAAACCTGGGGCTTCAAGCGCTATCGAACGTTCGGCCGAGGATATTCGCTGTGGCTGCACACCGGCATCGGTGAGCGCAAGAGCCCGACGACGCAACGAACATCTCCTTAATCCGAGATTGTGCGTTGCAACTTTCAGCGGTATCGAAAGTATTATGTATGGGATATCTCACGCACGAATCGAGTCATTTCACACGAGGTGCAGCATGTTGAAACGCAGCGTACGAATCGTAGCGAGCATCGCCCTGGCGATGTCGCTGATGGCCGGGTCTTCGGCACGGGCGCAGGACCACGGCGAAAAGCAAGAGGGCAAGCACGAGCACCAGCAGGGTCAGGCCAAGGAGATGCCGCCGGCGAATCCGAACCAGGGCTACTTCGGCGCGAAGTTCGGCCTGATCAGCGATGAAAAGGCGGAGGAGCTCGGTCTGGATTCGCAGGATGGCGTGGTGATCATGGAAGTGATTCCCGACAGCCCGGCCGCGAAAGCGGGATTGAAGACGGACGATGTTGTGAAGAAGCTGGACGACAAAGACATTGAGGGCACCGAAGGTTTCGTCGCCGTCATGCGCGCCAGCAAGCCGGATCAGCAGTTGAAGGTCTCGATCATCCGCGAGAAGCAGCCGCAGGACATCACGGTCACGCTCGCCAAGCGCCCGGCCTCGATGGACGCGCTGGACAAGCAGATGCAAAAAGAGCGGATGGAA
>JACMJD010000098.1 GCA_014380825.1 Phycisphaerae bacterium
CACGCCGGCGGGGCGGTTGTACCAACGGCTGATGAAAGACTGGACGACCGACGTAAAACTTACCGTTTCACCCGATAACACGATCGCATTCAACGGTCATTTCGGCGACTACGAAATCACCGCCGGCGAGCGGACTTATCGCGTCACAATCCGTAAAGGCATCGCAAAATACGACGCCAAATAGGCGGGAAATCCCAAAGCCCGCGATTTGCCGGATCGTCTTACCTCCACCGCAAAAGTTTCGGTCAGTTGGCGCGAGCCAATCTCCGTCAGGTAAACGATTTACCTAATTGATTTTTGCAATAATTTTCTTGCAGTGAGCCCGTGAAACACTAACGTATGGACAGCGGTAAAGGGTTCAAGTCGCACCTGAAAACAGGTCACGTTTTGGAGAGATCTCCTTTCCTTGGAGGGAAAATGGTTCGCGTTTCATGTTTGGCAGTCGCAGTTGCCTTGATGATTAGTGCCGCGACGGTGTCGGCGCAGTCGCACACCTTCAACTTCGACGACGGCACCGACCAAGGGTGGGGCCTTGGGTTCGGCGATGACGCATCGGCAAGCTTCGCGATCGTCAACGCCGCCGGAAGTAATCGGATGGTGGTGCCGAAAGGTGCATTCCAATCAGCCGGCGTCGCTACCGGAAATCCGGGTAGCACGTTCTACCAGGCGATGCTCGCAGCATCGGCGAACGAAGCGCTCTACCAAGTCACCTATGACTGGCGCGTTGATACGGCTGGCTGGGGCGCCAATTCCGGCACCTTCTTTCAGCTCGGATCGTTCGTGAACACCGGGAGCGGCTACTACGCGCAGAACTTCGGCGCGGTCAAGGAAGTCGAACTCAACGGCACCCAGCTCGCCAGCGGTGGTGTGTTCTCCGGCACCGTGACCTACAACATGGCCGCGGTCCTTTACAACATGCCGGCCGGTGAGACGTTCTTCCGCTTTGGGGTGATCATGAACGGTGACGGCTCGGCGCAAGCGGTGCAATACGACAACATCACAATCTCGCCAGTCCCCGAGCCGGCCTCAATGGCGCTGCTTGGCTTGGCGGTGCCTGCGATGATGATTCGTCGTCGACGCGGTGCATGAATTTGTTCTCCTAATCAGAAACAAAGAAGGGGCCGCAAACTTTGCGACCCCTTCTTTCGTTTCACGCTTGAGCATTCACGAGAGAAAAGGGCGCACGTGATGAAGCGAGTCACCCGATGTGTTCTGGCGGTTGCAGCGCTGTCCGCAGTGAACGCGCAGGCACAGACGACGATCAATGGAAAGGATCTCATCGTTCGCTCCACCGGCGCCGCCAGCGGCAACGCCTGGACGTTGGGATCGACCGGATACATCGGCACGTACGTAACGGTCCCGGCGGGTGGGGGGACCGTTTCGTTCACGATCAACGCCGCGCAAGGCGCGGCCGGCGCGAACAATCCGCACCTGAATCTCGTCGTCGCCGACACCAAGGTCGGCTTCTCGCTGACCAGCCCCTCCGCGAACAATTTCGCCGCCAGCACTTATCTGCCCGGCGGAACGTATTTCGTTCGCACCGAGCGCGATTACGTTCAGCCGACGCAGGCATCCACTCGCAGTGCGGTCATCAATAGTTTGACGGTCAGCGGCGCGACGGTCGTCAACACGAACAACAGCGCCAACGCGCTAGCTGCGAGCGATACCTACGTGCAGAACTTTCGCCGCGGTCCGGCGCATGTCGCGCTCACGGGGCCGGGGAATATTCCGCTGCTTGCCGGGACGCAGGTTCAGGTCGATCACAAGCGCCACGCCTTCATGTTCGGCACGGCCGTTCCCGGGTTCGACACGGGCAGCGTCAATGCCTATCTCGGCGGGAACAACACGGCGCAACAGACGAATTACCAGTCGCGGCTGAATCAGAACTTCAACGCCGTCGTTCCGGAAAACGTCGGCAAGTGGTCGAGCAACGAAACCACCCGCGACGTGAACACGATGGGCGGCGTCGACGCGGTTCTGAATTACGCGCAGTCGCGCAACATGCGCGCACGCATGCACAACATGATCTGGGGCACGCAGCAACCGACCTGGGCGACCACGCTGCTCAGCTCCGCCGCCGGTGGAAACGCGACGGCCAAGAGTGATCTGCGCACCGAGATCTCCGAGCGCGTCGGTTATTACGTCGGCACGGGCCTTGCCGCGGATCGCGCCAACAAGTACGCCGAGCTCGACATCTACAACGAGTCGTATCACACTGGCGTGCAGACCGCCGGCAGCTACTGGAACGTCTACGGCGCGGCGGGCATCGCAGATGTGTATCGCGAGGCCAGGGCCATCGCGCCGAACGTCAAGATGTTCGTCAACGAGTACAACATCTACTCCGACACCAACGATGGCTCGAAATACGCCAACTACTATCGCGCGCACACCGAGCAGTTGCGCGACGCCGGCTTCAACGCTGGTTACGGCGACGTCGTCGGCGGGATCGGCACACAGTATTACGTGAACAATTCGATCGAGACCGGCGATCCCAACGCCGGCACCGCGAACAACGGCGCGCACAACGCCGCGCGCATCATGCAGACGATGCAGGCGCTTTCGACCAACGGCCTGCCGATTAACCTCACCGAATTCGGCGTGAAAGCCGGCGCCACCCAGGCGACGGCCGCCACCATGCTGTCCGATTCGCTGCGCGTCACGTTCGGCAACGCCAACGCCACCGGCTTCATGATGTGGGGCTTCCAATCTGAAAATGGCGGGGCAAACTTGTTCGCGCCCGCGGCCGCGCTGTACACGCTCAACACGTCAAACTGGAACACCTGGACGATCACCGACGCGGGCAAGGCGTGGCAGGATCTGCTGGGAATTCAGGATTGGGACGGCAACCCGAACAACGCTTGGACCACGCACGTTACGCCTTCGGTGAACGCCGATGGCTCGATCGATTTCACCGGCTTCTACGGCGACTACAACATCGGCAACCAATCCGGTTTCTCAAACCTGAACGTCATCAAGGGCACGAACAATTATCAGCTCTCGCTCGCGCTCCCGCCGCAGTGGTCGATGTGGAACACGAGCGCATCGGGCAACTGGACCGGCGCCAACTGGACCGCCGGCGGAGTTCCCAACGCGATCGGCCAAACCGCTTACTTCGCCGACGCCGCAGGCGCGCGAACGGTCGCGATCGACACTCCGCAAGCCATCGGCATGCTCGCGTTCAACAGCGCGGCCGGCTACACGCTCATCGGTGCCGGCACCATCACGATGCAAGGCGCAGCCGGGCAAGTTGCGATGTATGTCGCGACCGGCTCACATGCGGTCTCTGCGCCGGTCGTGCTCAATGACGATCTGAACGTCACGATCATCCCGGCCAGCAGCACGCTCACCGTGTCGAATCTTCAAAGCTCATCGCACGCGATTTCGAAAAACGGCGCCGGCGCGCTCGCCGTCAACAATATCCGCGCCGCCAGCCTGACGATCAACGCCGGCACCGTCGCGATCCTGACCGACGGCTCCGCCGGCGCCACGAGTCGAGTCGGCACACTCTCGCTCAGCCCGACATCCACGCTCGATCTGAACGACAACGACTTGGTCATCCAGAACGGCGACTCCGCAGCCATGGCCGCGCTCATCGCCCAATCGCGTAACGCCGGCGCGTGGGATCAAACCGGAATCA
>JACMJD010000099.1 GCA_014380825.1 Phycisphaerae bacterium
GATCGCGGATCGCATTTCGGAAGCTATCGACTTCATGGAAGCGTGCGGGATTACGCCTGAGAGCGTGCCGCAGATGAAGCAGGTGCAGGTCTACACCAGCCATGAAGCTTTGTTGCTGGGGTACGAAGAGGCGATGACGCGTGTCGATTCCACGACGGGCGATTGGTACGACACCAGCGCGCACTTCGTTTGGATCGGCGATCGCACGCGCCAGCCTGACGGCGCGCACGTCGAGTTCGTTCGCGGCATCAAGAACCCGGTCGGCATCAAGTGCGGA
This sequence comes from Phycisphaerae bacterium, assembly GCA_014380825.1. The sequence continues at coordinate 278 of JACMJD010000099.1, forward strand.
CCGTCACTCAATCCGGATGAATTGCTGAAGTTGATCGACATTCTGAACCCGCAAGATGAACCGGGGCGGATCACGCTCATCGCGCGCTTCGGTTCGGATAAGGTCGAGGCCGGTTTGCCGAAGCTGGTGCGTGCGGTGACGAGAGCCGGACGCAACGTCGTGTGGTCGTGTGATCCGATGCACGGAAACACGTTGAAGACGGCGTCCGGCTTCAAGACGCGACCGTTCGATCGCATCCTCGCGGAAGTGCGCGCGTTCACGGACGTTCTGCCGGCGGAAGGCGCCTATCCTGGCGGCGTGCACGTCGAGATGACTGGTCAACAAGTGACCGAGTGCCTCGGTGGCGCCTCGGCGGTGACGGAAGAAGATCTCTCAAGCCGCTATCACACGCACTGTGATCCGCGATTGAACGGGCAGCAGGCGCTCGATCTGGCGTTCCTGATTGCAGAACAGCTGCGCGGTGCGCGTGGGCATGGGCGCAAAGCCCAAGTGGGGTGACATGAGAAGCGTTGCCGCGTTGCTCGCAGCCTTGCTGCTGGCGAGCTGCACCTTTAGCTCTGAGCGCCCGCTATTCGCTGAAGAGGACGCGGTGACGCCGATCGCCGATGGCGCCGTCTACGACTGGAAGCCGAGCGGCGAAGAGGACGACGATGTGGTCGTGCGGTTCGTGCGCGTTGGCGCACGTTACGAAGTCCGGCCAGTGAACGATCCGTCGGCGTCGATGCGGGTTCAGTTCGTGTCTGTGATCGATACGCACGACGACGATTATATCGTGCAAGTCAATCTGGAGACGGCGGATGGCGGCGGTGTCGCCTACGCATTTCTGTGGCCGATAGGCGATGATCGCTATCGCGTGTTGATCCAGCCAAGCGCGTTTGATGCGAACGGCGCCGCGCCATCAAGTGAATATTGCACGCCAGCCGCCTATGGCGGCTGCTCGTTCCGCTCAAGCGACGACGTTCGAAGTTATTATCTCGAAGTGCTTTACCCGGCGTTTCAGAGTGGGCACATCCCAGCGCGCTACATAGATATGTCGCCGGTTCCCCAACCAAGCGCGCCAAGGAAGTAACGAGCACGATGAAATCGCTTCGTATCGCTGTGCAGATGGACCCGATCGAGAAGATGATCGTGAATCACGACACATCGCTGGCGCTGATGGTCGAAGCGCAGTCGCGCGGGCATGAGATCTGGTGGTTTACGCCGAACGATGTGTTTTATGACACCGGCGCGGTGAAAGCGCGTGCGCGGCGAGTTTCGGTGAAACTTGATGAAGGCAAGCACTACGAGACGCTCGAGACCGCGATCCGTGTCGTTGATGAGTTCGATGTCGTGCTGGTGCGCCAAGATCCGCCGTTCGACATGGGATACGTGTCCAACACCTATCTCTTGGAGTTGGTGAAGACGTTGGTGATCAATCCGCCGACGGGCATTCGCAACATCTCCGAGAAGATGTCGATCCTGCAGTTTCCTGAATTGACGCCGACGACATGGGTCGGCCGCGATATTGGCGCGCTGGAAACGTTCGCAAAGCGATTCGATCAGGTGGTGCTGAAGATACTCTTCATGATGGGCGGCGAGGGCGTGATCAAACTTGCGGCGAACGACCCGGAGTTTCGCGCGAAGGCGACGGCGTTCATTGCGGCGGCTGGTCGCGAGCCGATTTTGGCGCAGGAATTTCTTCCTGCTGTTTCAGGCGGCGATAAGCGCGTGTTCGTGCTGGATGGAGAGCCCTTCGCGGCGCTGAAGCGCTTGCCGAAAGCCGGTGATTTTCGTGCGAATTTGGCGGTGGGCGGCCAAGCCGTTGCGGGCGAACTGGACGATGCGGATCGCGAAATTGCCGCGGCGGTTGCACCGTTGCTAAAGCGCGAAGGCATTGTGTTTGCGGGCCTTGATGTGATCGCGGGCAAGCTGATCGAGATCAACGTCACCTCGCCGACTTTGGCGCAGGAGTTGAAGCGTTTGAGCGGGCTCGATCTGCCAAAGGCGTTCTGGGATCGGGTCGAGAAGATCGCCTAGTGACTGCTGCGTGCGAGGCTCAGGAATTCCTCACGCGTCCGTGGATCGTCACGGACAACGCCCATCAATCGAGATGTGACCAAGTTTGATCCTTGCGTGTTCACGCCGCGCATCGACATGCATGAATGTTCCGACTCGATCATAACGCCGACGCCCTGGGGATGCAGAATTTCGTGGATCGCGTCGGCGATCTCGGCGGTGAGCTTCTCTTGAATTTGAAGCCGCCGCGAGAATGCGTTCACGACCCGTGAGAGCTTGGAGATGCCGACAACGCGATTGTTCGGCACATAGCCGACATGGGCATTGCCGACGAAGGGCAGCATGTGGTGTTCGCAAAAACTGACGACGCGGATGTCACGGAGGACGATGAGTTCGTCATATCCGCCGACCTCTTCGAATGTGCGTTCGAGATATTCGCGGGGGTTCTCCGCATAGCCGGCGAAGAGTTCGCGGTAGGAGCGCGCCACGCGGCCCGGCGTTTCGAGTAAGCCCTCGCGGTCGGGATCGTCGCCTGCCCATTCGATCAGGACGCGGACGGCGGCTTCAGCTTCGGCTTGAGTGCGTTTTTTGGCCATGGGGAGAACCCTAGCTGGCCCACGCGGGAAGGCTATCCCCTCACGCCGCAAACGCCATGATCAGCGCGATCGCTGCGATGTTGAGGCCGAAGCCGACGCTCAGCATGCGCTTCAAGGTGAGCAGCCCGGATGAGTACGCGATCGCGTTTGGCGCCGTAGCGACCGGCAGCATGAAGGCGAAGCTTGCGGCCAGTGCGACCGGGAAGCCGAGGTCTTGCAGCGGTGTGCCAGTTGCGGTGGCGACGGCTGCGACCACGGGCAGCATCGAGGTCAAAGTCGCGACGTTGCTGGCGAGTTCGGAGACGAGGATCGTTGTCACCACCAGGAGCGCCACGAGTGCAAATGCGGAGAGGCCGTCGAGGCTGGCGATCCATTGACCGATCCAGGTTGCGAGACCTGTGGCTTCCATGCCCGCCGCGAGCGCTAGGCCGCCGCCGAACAGAATGGCGATGCCCCACGGGATGCGCTCTGCCGTCTTCCAGTCTATGAGCTTCTCTCCGCTGGCGCGTCCGGATGGTATGAAGAACAACAACAGCGCACCAGCGATGGCCACGCCCGTATCGGTAAGCGCGCTGAGGCCGGGGAGTTTCACGAGTTCGGTGCGGGTCATCCAAGCGACCGCGACCAGGCCGAATACAAGGCCGATGCGCACTTCGGGGCGGGAGATCGGCCCAAGCGCCTTGAGCGCGTCCTTTACGACTGTGCCGATTGCTTCAAAGCGCGTGTGCCC
>JACMJD010000100.1 GCA_014380825.1 Phycisphaerae bacterium
GAACATTTCAGCGATAGCTGGGCGGACATCGCCAGCGTTGAGGTCACTAATGACGCGACCAATGTCACGTTCAAGATCAACCTCAACCCGTTGATGAACGACGGCGTTACCGCGAACAACATTCAGACGAACAATTTCACCAAGTACGACATCGGAATCCACACCGGCCCCGGCGGAAGCACGGCGCTGGCGGTCGATTACTCGCAGATTTTCGGCCTGAGCACCGGCATGAACTACTGGGTCCGAAGCTGGGCCAACCAAGGCGTGAACCTCGGCGGATATCAGGCGTTCGCGTGGAACGGATCGAACTTCAACACGGCGAGCCCCGTCGCGACCAGCTCGACGGTTCCAATTGATCCAACCGCCACCACGCTGACGATTCCGCTGGCGGCGCTTGGTCTGACGAACGGCAGCTCGTTCAATTTCGACGTCTGGTCGACCTTCGACAACCCCGCCGGCCAAGGCGCATACGATGCGCTGGCTCGGCCGACCATCACGCCCGGCGCGCCGTTTTCCGATCCGAACACGCCCGGCTCGCCGACACCTTATGATGGAGCGAGCGGCGCGAATTACGCTACCACCTTCTACACCGTCGTCATCCCCGTGTCCGCATCGACCTGGAACGTGAACGGCGACGGCAATTGGTCCAACGCCGCGAACTGGCAAGGCGGTGTTCCGAACGCGGTCGGAGCCGGCGCCGTCTTCGGTACCATCTCGAACGCACCGCACACTGTGACGGTCGATGGGCCACAAACCGTCGGCACGATCACGTTTGACAACACCAACGCATACACCATCGGCGGCGCGAACACCGTCACGCTTGACGTCTCTGCCGGATCGGCGGGCATCAATGTCCTCAATGGAAGTCATACGATCTCCGCGCCGCTCACGCTGAACAAGAACACGACGTTCACCGTGACACCGGCGACGAGCACGCTCAGCGTCACCGGCGCGATGAACGCGTCGACGGTCAGCATCACGAAGGCCGGCGCGGGCACGGTCGTGTTCGCGAACGTCCGCGCGGCCGGATTGTCGATCGGCGCGGGAACGGTCGCAATCCAGACGAACGGCGGCGACACCGGCACGAGCCGCGCCGGCACACTCAGCATCGCCGGCGGGGCGACTCCGACCGCGACGCTGGATCTGCGCAACAACGATTTGATCGTCACCAGCGGAACCTACGCCGCGATCACCAACGCGATCACCTTTGCGCGGAACGCCGGCGCATGGAACCGCCCGGGCCTGACCAGCAGCGCAGCGGGGGCAGCCAATCCAAAGAACAAGACGCTGGGCACTCTGACCGGCACCGAATTCCACGCTGCCCAAGGGGCCGGCGCTCTGTTCGACGGATTCACCATCGCCAACACCGACATCCTCGTAAAATTCACGTATTACGGCGATGTCGACTTCAACGGCGTTGTCGATTTCGACGACTATTCCCGCATCGACGCCGGCTTCAACAACAATCGCACAGGCTGGTTCAATGGCGATGTGGATTACAACGGGATCGTCGACTTCGACGACTACAGCTTGATCGACCAGGCGTTCAACACGCAAAGCGGAACGTTGCGCCGCGCCATGGCTTACCTGGATGGAAGTGATCGCAGCGATGTAGGAATGGACGCGCCTTCGCTTCAGCTGGTCGCGTACCACCTCCAACAATTCGGCGAGCAATACGCCGCCGGATTCTTGAACTCCGTCCCAGAACCGACCAGCGCCTTGGCATTGAGCGGACTGGCCGCTTTAGCGGCCAGCAGACGTCGCCGTCGCAGAAACTGATATCATCTTCCTCCGCCGCGGCGGCGCGTCGCCACGACGCGCTGCCGCGTTTTTCTTTCTCAGGCGTATTCATGAAGCAATCCCGCGTCGGCTCGATCACGCTCTCGCTCGCCGCGTTGGGGTTGTGCAGCGCCGCGCCGGCCGACCCGTTTTACATGGGCGGCGACATCTCGCTCTTGCCGTTCATCGAATCGCGCGGCGGCACGTTCCGCGACGCCGGCCAGGTCCGTCCCATGGAACAAATCATGACGAACCACGGCGCGAACATGTTTCGCCTGCGCCTGTTCGTTAATCCCAACACCAACTACTCTGCCACAAGCGGCGCGATCCAGGATCTGAACTACACGATCGCGCTCGCGCAGCGACTGCAAGCCAGCGGCGCTGAAATTCTGCTCGACCTCCACTAGTCCGACACCTGGGCGGATCCCGGTCATCAAGCGAAACCCGCAGCGTGGAATGCGCTCACGCTGACTTCGAACCCGTCGCTGCAATCCACTGTTCGTCAGTACACCGCCAACACGCTGACCGCGTTCAAGAACGCGGGCGTGATGCCGAAGATGGTGCAGGTCGGCAACGAGACGACGAACGGCATGCTCTACAACGACGGCAAGGTCGTCTACACCGGCTCGCAAGCGGTGCAAAACCAAAGCTGGGCGAACTTCGGCACGCTGCTGAACTCCGCGATTCAAGGCGTACGCGACGTGGACGCGCAGACGGCCGGGCAGCACACCGACATCGCGATACACGTCGACGGCGGAAACGTCGCCGGGCGCGCGCAGTATTACTTCAATCAGATCAACAACGTCGCCAACGTCAGCGGCTACGACGTGATGGGCATGAGCTTTTATCCCGCCAACAACGGAACGACGTCATTCAACAATCTCAAGGCGAACCTGAATTACCTCGCGAACAACTTCACCAAAAAGGTGATGGTGCTCGAAGCGAACCATCCATGGTTCGGCCCGTCCAACGGCACGCAATGGGCCGTCAGCGAAGCGGGGCAGAACCAGTTCCTGCTCGACGTGCGCGAATTCGTGCGCAATCTGCCGAACGGTCGCGGCGCGGGTGTGATGTGGTGGTATCCGGAATCGATCCAGGTGCCCGGCACGTTCATCTGGCAGGGCGGAGCGGTCTCGATGTTCGGCGATCAGAATCACAACGCGCTGGCGTCGATCAACTCGCTCAACGCGTGGAAAACCAACGGCAACGGCAACTGGAGCGACTCCGCCAACTGGATCACGGTCGCGCCGAATGCCATCGATCACGTCGCGAACTTCGGCCCGCTGATCAACGCGCCGCGAACGGTGACGGTTGATTCGCCGCGAACGGTTGGCGTGATCAACTTCGACAGCCCGCATCGTTACACAATTGGCGGCGGCACCGTGACGCTGGATGTTACCAACGGCAAAGCCGCGATCCTGGTGACCAGCGGTAGTCATACGATCGCCTCGCCGATCGTGTTGAACGATGATCTGAGCATTGCTGTCAACTCTGCGTCCAGCACGTTAACCATGACCGGCGCGCTGAGTTCGGCTGGTCGGCGCATCACGAAAGAAGGCGCGGGCGCGGTTCAGATCTCGCAACTAAACGCCACCGCGCTGACAGTGAACGCTGGTGTGGTGTCGATCGCCCCCGGCGCCGCGGGTGCCGGCCGAGTTGGGACGCTTAACCTTGGCGGCGGCGCGACGCCGACGGCGACGCTCGATCTAAACGACAACGATCTGATCGTCACCGCCACGCCCGCCAGCGCGATCGTCGCGGCCATCGCTCATGCCCGGCACAACGGGGCCTGGGATCAGGTCGGCCTGACCAGTTCCGCCGCGAGAGCCGCAACGCCGGCGAACAAGACGCTCGGCACAATCACGGGCGAACAGTTCCACCTCGCGCAAGGCGCGGGCGCCTTGTTCGATGGAGTCGAAATCGCCGACTCGGACGTGCTCGTGAAGTTCACCTATTACGGCGACACAGACTTCAACGGCGTCGTGGATTTCGACGATTACTCCCGCATCGACACCGGCTTCAACAACGGTGCAACCGACTGGTTCCACGGCGATTTTGATCTGAACGGCATCGCCGATTTCGACGACTACTCGCTGATCGACCAGGCCTTCAACACGCAAACCAGCTCGCTCCGCAGCGCCGTCCCCGAGCCGTCGAGCGCGATCCTGCTCGCCGGGCTTGCCGCTTCAGCGGCAAGCATTCGACGTCGTCGACGCACAACTTAGACCTCCCAAACCGCTTGTCGCAAATTTGAAGGATAACTACGCAACCTTGCATGGGGTTAGCGGTGCGCGCCCGCTATTGTGGGGCGGGTCAGGATACGAGGGTTTCACATTTCACCCCGGAGGGTCTATGCCGCAGCGTCAGGTCCGATCCCTGTTTCTGGCGACAACTGTGCTGGCGTGTGCCGGCTCGTCGGTCGCGCGGGCGCAGTTCACCATCTCCAATCCAGGAACCAATCCAAACACGTTCGTCGGCCAGAACTTCTCGCCGTCGGTGTCGCCAGCCCCCAATCCGGGACTTGCGGCCGGCGCCAACGTCTTCCTGCAAAACTTCAACTTCACCAGCACCGGCGGTGTAGGCAACCCAAACACGCGGCTGGTGATTCTGCCGGGCGCGTACTACGACACCAATGGTGATCCCAATGGTTCGTTCACGCCGACGATCGCCGACGTCACGGGAATTTCGACAAACACGATCGACACTGACGCAGCCCTCAGCGGCGCGCCCTTGAACTTCACGTTCAGCAACCTCCAGATGATCTATGGCAACAGCTATGCCGCCGTCTTCGCGACGGTCGGGGCGGGCAATACGCTTTCGTTCATCCCCGTTGGCGCGATGTACGCAAACTATGTAGAAACCTCGCCCGGCTCGGGCGTCTTCGTGCCCGTCACCAACTATGGCGGCGCCAACAACTTCAACGCCTGCGCCCTGTACCCGGATTTCAACGGCGACGGATTCTTCGAAGCCGACAGCCCGAACACCGCCGACGCGGCGTTTGCCGCTACGTTCGCCGTGCCCGAGCCCGCGTCGCTTGCAGCGCTTGGCTGCCTTGGCATGACCGGGCTGATCCGGCGACGGACTCGTTGAGTCCAGTTCGCACCTGCCGAACTTGCGCGGAATGTGCCCGATCATCCGATCGGGCACGCTGCGTGTGGTAAGAGTTGCACGCGGCATTAGCGTCGTCGCCGCCAGAGCGTCGCGGAGATCGTACCGGCGATCATCGCTATGGCGCTCGGCGCCGGCACGGGCGAATTCAACGCGGACGCGTTCAGCACGAAACCGCGCACACCGTCCGGCAAACCAGCGGGGCCGTCGTTGTAGAAGCCCCTGCCGACAACCAAGCCGGCGTTGTTGATGTCAGCCGCCGTCCACAGTTCCCACTTCGCGCCCATTGTCGGGAACGCGCTGTCGAGCCAACTATCCAAGTTCACGATCGTGCCGTCGGTCCGCCAGAGCGTCGCGCGATCGACGTCGGCGCCGATCACCGCACTGCCGACGATCGTGCCA
>JACMJD010000101.1 GCA_014380825.1 Phycisphaerae bacterium
CGACCTGATGCGCAAGTTCGCAGCAGCGGCGTGCGGGATCACGCTGTTCATCGGATTGTGCGCGACGGTTTTCGCGCGTCGTCGCGGCGGGTTCGGTTACATCCTGCGCGGCATCATCGGATCGATCGGCATGCTGCTGGCGATGATCCCGCTGAGCTCGGTCGTTCGCACCGACACGATGTGGCAATCGGCCGCGCCGCTCTTTCAGACGAACCGAATCAGTGCGGGCGTGAATGAAGTGCTGTCGAATTTTCATAAGCCGTCGGTGTACATCGCAGGCGCGATCTTCCTGGTCTCGCTGATTGTGCTTTCAGTTCCGGCGCCGCGCAAGCGCCGCGGCGGCGGACCACGGATCACCATTACTTCAGACCGGCAATCACGCGTTGCGCCACCAGCGCCGCCGCCGGCACCTGCACCGTCGGTCAACACCGTTGCTGACTCATCGACAACTGAATCTTCATCTGCTTCATCCGCCGCGGCCGCTCCGGTCGGCGGTGAGAAGGGAGCTTGAACATCATGCGATACTCAACTTTGGCATTGTGCGTTCTCACCATGTTTGCCGTCGGCCGAGCGACTCTCGCCGGCTCGCCATTCGATACGTCCGGCGAAACGTTCCAGGCCGATCTGTATCCCTCGCAACGCACGGCGGTCATTCGCTTGACGCAGCAACTTGCCGAGCAGATCAAGCAAACGTCGGCGGAGTTCGACAAGATTCAGATCGACCGAGACGTGCCGGGCCTGCGCGAGGCGCTGAGTCACGAATTTCCGCAGGCCAAGATCGGCAACGAATTCGGCGGGGTTGGGTTCACTGTCGCGATCGACGCGCAGGATCAGAAGCACGGCCACGTCATCGTGAACGCGGTGGGAAAGGACCTTGCGATCACCGCCTCCGCCAAGTTCGTCGAGAAACCCTGGGCCGATGATTGGACGTTGTTCAAGAATGCGAACTCGTCGAAGCGCTACATGATGGCCAGCTCCGGCGAGCCATGTGCGTCGGAGCAGGAAGCCATCGACGCCGCCCGCGATAAAGCTGTTGAGCTGCTGTTTCCTATCGTCAACGCGACCATGAGCGCGAACGCATCTCAGTCGAGTGGTGTGATACGCGTCTCACGCGCCTGGATTCGTGATCGAATCAAGTATTCCGTGCAAAGCAACGCGAGCAAAGTTTTGGTGGCGGACCAGTTCGTGCAGCGGTTTGAGCGGCCTTACGGAGATGTGTGGCAGGCGTCGATCCTGCTCGATGCTTCGCAATCGAACATCCAATTGCTGAATCAGTCGTACAACAGAACCGCGACGGCTCAATACAGCAACAAGACCAAGACGTGGTCCGCGATGGCGGGCATCGCGCTTGTGATCGGCCTGCTTTACGCGTTCATCAACGCGGTCACGCGCGGCTATTTCATGTGGCGGCTGCGCGCCTTCGCGATTTTGGCCGCAATCGCGGGGGTTTTGGTGCTTTTCGGCGCCAATATGTGATGGGCCGTAATCTCGTATAATATCGCGAGCATGGCCGAACTCACCGAAGCCGATCGCTATCTCCTCGAACGCATTGGCCGTGGCGACGGCGAAGGCTGGCAGCAGCTCGTCGAGCGCTACCAGGGGCGGTTGCTCGCGTTCGCGCGATCACGATTGAGTCGCAAGGAAGAAGCAGAAGATCTCGTTCAGGATACGTTCATCGCGTTCCTCGAAGGCCTGAAGAATTTCCGCGAGAACGCGAGCGTCGAGACATTTCTGTTCACGATCCTCCGCCGCAAGCTGATCGACTTCTTCCGCGGCAAGCAGATGCGCGTCACGTTTCTCCAGGAAGCGCTCGCCAAGAGTTCCAGCGACAGTAGCTATGCGCCAGTTAGTCTCCAGGCGCCGGAAGAAACAGCCAGCTTCTACATGCGTCGCGAAGAGCAGAGCGAAGCGCTCCGCGCAGTCTTGGCTGATACATTGGACGGTTTGCTCGAACGATTACGCAAAGCCGAAAACTTCCGCGATCTGCAAATCGTCGAGATGATCTTCTACGCCCAGCTTCGCAATAAAGATGTCGCGCGCCTGATGAACATGGACGAAAAAGCGATCGCGCTGATCAAGCATCGCAGCTTGAAGGAAATCAAATCGCACGTCGCGCAAAGCACGAAACTCAGCCGCGACGAAATCATGGCCGTCGATAGTCCCGCGTGGGAAGAATCGCCGGCCGCGACATCAATGCTCACGGAAATCTGGGAATCGACGCGGCCCACCTGTCCGAAGCGGACAACGGTGGGGCGGTTTCTGCTGGGCACCCTGGAAAAACCGTGGCAGAGCTACGTCGACTTCCATCTCAATCAGCTTGGTTGCCAATTCTGTCGCGCGAACTTGGACGACCTGAAAAAGCAAACCACGGAAGAGCCGCGCGCGTTTCAGTCGCGCGTCATGCAATCCACGATCGGCTTCTTCCGCCCGCGGGCGA
>JACMJD010000102.1 GCA_014380825.1 Phycisphaerae bacterium
GATACTCTCATCACCCGTGGCTGAGGGGAGCACCGAGACACTTCGAAGTGCCGTAAAGCCAAAGAGCGGAATGATTCCGCGCCGTCCAGCGCTGTTGGCGACCGCGCTCTTCATCGTCGGGATCTTCTGCCACCGCGTCCTTCCGGCCTGGCCGGTCGTCTGGATCATTGCGATCGCGGTCTTGCTCGGCGCTGGAATCTGGCGACGCCAATGCGCGTGCTCGTCGATCGTCATTGCAATTGCGCTGATTCTGTGCGGCGCGCTGGCGGCGCAGCTTGAAGCGTTTTATTACCCGCGCGATCAGATCGGATTGTTCGCCACTGACACGCGTCGGCTCGCGCAGCTCGAACTGAAGATCGACAACGAACCTCGCGTGCTGGCGGATTCGTTTTCAGATCGACCGATGCCGCCCAAGCAGATCGTCACGGCTTCCGTGAAGCGCGTGCTCACGCACGCGGGTTGGGTTGATGCAAGTGGCGATCTGCTCGTGCAGATCTCGCAGCCGCATCCACGACTCGCGATCGGACAAACCGTTCGCGTGCTTGGCATGCTCGAACGCCCGGCGCCAGCGATGAATCCGGGTCAGTTCGATTGGGCAGAGTATTACCGCGAGCAGCGAATCCTCGCGTCGATCCACATCGCCGAGGCCGCGAATATTCAGATCCTTTCGCAATCGCGACTCAGCCCCGGCGACTGGATCCGTGTTCAAGCGCGTCGGTCGCTCGCGGCTGGTTTCCCCGCGAGTCGGTCACTCGATCACGCGCTGCTTCGCGCGTTGCTGTTGGGCGATCACGATCCGGAACTGCGTGATGTGCAGGAGCAGTTCAAGAAGACGGGCACCAGCCATCACCTGGCGATCAGCGGCATGCACGTCGCGGTGCTCGCGGGCTTCGTGCTCGGGATCGGCCGACTGCTGCGAGCTAGGCCGCGCGTCGCGGTGGGCGTGATGTTGGTGTTTACGATTCTGTACGGCATCGCAGCGCTTCCTTCGCCGCCCGTGGTGCGATCGATCTTGCTGTGCCTTTTCTTCGGCATTGGCCTGATCACCTGGCGATCGCTCGACGCCGTGCAACTGCTCGCGCTCTCCGTCCTGGCGATGCTGATCCGGCATCCGCTGGATCTGTACAACGCGGGATTTCAACTGAGCTGCGGAACAGTGCTGGGCTTGCTGATTTTCACTCGTCCATTCGCGAATTGGCTGGCAACTTTGCGTGAAGACCCGCTCGCGCTGCGACCGTTGCCACAGTTCGGCCCGCAGAAACCGGCGACGATTTTCACGGTGCTCCGACGCTGCGGGAAATGGGCGGAGTCACTGCTGGCGGCTTCATTCGCCGCCGGTTTGATCGCGTGGCTTGTCTCAATGCCTTTGATCGCCTTCCACTTCGAGCAGCTCAACGTCTGGGCGATTCCCGCGAGTCTGATCCTCGCCCCGATCGTTCTGCTGGCGCTGATCGGCGGGCTCGCGAAAGTCGCGCTGACGTTGCTCTTCCCAAGCTTGGCCACAAGCTGGGCATCGATGGCCGCCGCGCCGATGGAGCTCATGCGCGGCACACTCGCGTGGCTCGCGAAACTTCCGTGGAGCGATTGGCCGATGCCTGCGTGGCCGATTTGGGGACTGTTTGTCGTTTATGCGATCTACCTGCTCGCGATGGCGCCGTGTCCGATTCCCAAGCTTCGGATTCTGCTGCGATCATCCCCGATCGCCGCGGTGTTCATCGCGCTGATAATTCCATTCCGATCGGTCGAGCGCGCCGTTGTCGCACCGAACGAACTGCGACTCACGCTCCTCTACATCGGCGCGGGCCAAGCCGCCGTCGTTCAAACGCCTTCCGGCCGCACGATCATGATCGACGCCGGTTCGACTTCGCTCTCGGATCCGTTGCGCAAATGCATCGCTCCGTTTCTTCGCCACGAAGGCTGCACGCAAATCGACACGATGCTGCTGACGCACACCGATCACGATCACGTCAGCAGCGCCAGTGCAATCGCGACAGCGTACGACGTCCGACAAGTTCTCATCGGCGGACGTTTCCGCGCGCACGCGATTGAAACGCCCGCCGCCGGCGCGCTCTTGCAAACGATGGATGCACTCGATGCACCGCCACGCATCGTCAAGCCCGGCGAGCGCATCGCCTTGGCGCGAGATGTCGACCTTGAAATCCTCTGGCCGCCGCCTACCGGGCCGCCTACGGGTTTGTCATCCAACGATTCGGGAATCGTCGCAAAGCTTTGGTACGCCGGACGATCGATCCTGATCACCGGCGACGTCGAAGAGATCGCCCAGCGCGAGCTTCTGACGAATCCGCAATCATTGAAGGCCGACGTACTCATCGCACCCCATCACGGAAGCAGCGAATCCACAACCGATGAGTTTGTCGAGGCGGTTAACCCGGCTATCATTCTCAGCTCGAACGATCGATCGCTCAGCGGCAAGCAGAAACGGTTCGATCGGATCGTCGAAAATCGCCAGCTATATCGAACGCACGCGTATGGCGCGATCACGCTGATATTGGCGGCGAACGGCACGTTTCGGGTAGAACCGTTCGTTCGCGCCAAGCCCTGAAACTAAATTAATTCGACAGACTGTCTTAGCTGTTCGCACCCTTTGGATATCAAATCAACTGTCGCTCGGAGGTTCGCTTGATTAAACGCTGCATCGGTCCCGCGATTTTCGCGGTGATGTGCTCATTCCTGTTCGCCCAACCCGCGCACGCCGCTGTGCAGGGTTACTACCGCTTCCCCACCGTGAGCGGCGATCAGATCGTCTTCATGTGCGAAGGCGATCTGTGGAAAGTCTCCACCGCCGGTGGTGCTGCGATGCGACTGACATCGCACCCCGGCACCGAAAGCCTGCCGCGACTGAGCCCCGACGGAAAGATGATCGCGTTCTCCGCCGACTATCAGGGCAATGGTGATGTGTATGTCATGCCGTCTGATGGCGGCGAACCCAAGCGGCTCACGTTTCACCCTTCGCAGGAACAGTGCGCCGGATGGACGCCCGATGGCAAGTACGTGATCTACCGCGCGCGGCGCGGCGGGCTCGATTCCGATGACACCATGTTCAAGATCCCCGTCGAAGGCGGCGAGCCCGAAATCGTCAACGTCGGCGTCTGCTCCAGCGCAACTTTCTCGGCCGATCAGAAAATGATCGCCTTCAACCCGTTCACCTGGGGCGGAACGTGGAAGCGCTATCGCGGCGGCACCGCGCCGAAGATCTGGGTGGGCGATCTGGAAAAAGGCAAGTTCTGGAAGATGGCCGAGAACGATGCGGTCGATCAGCACCCGGTGTGGGTCGGCGATCGCATTTACTTCATGTCCGAGCGCACGTTTCCGGTGAACGTCTGGTCGTGCAAGCCCGATGGCTCGGATGCGAAGCAGATGACCAAGCACACCGATTACGACGTGCGCTCGATCGGCACGGACGGCAAGAAGGTCGTCTACTCCGCGGCGGCCGACATATGGCTGCTCGATGTTGAGACCGGAAAAGCGAATCGCGTCGACGTGCTGCTCCCCAGCGATCGCATTCGCGAGCGCGCCCGTGTTGAAGACGCGAGCAAGAGCATCGAAAGCTTCGACCTGTCGAACGATGGCAAGCGAATCACGATCGGCGCCCGCGGCGAGCTCTGGACCGCGCCGGCCAAGCCCGGCGGTCGCATCATCAAGCTCACCGATAACGATTCCGGGATTCGTCAGCGCGCGGCGACCTATTCGCCCGATGGAAAACAGGTTGCCTGCATCACCGACGAAACCGGCGAGCAGGAGATCGCGCTCTACGACGCGGCCGGCAAGGACAAACACAAGATTCTCAGCAAGCACGGCAAGGGCTGGCTGTTTGCGCCGCTCTGGTCCGACGACGGCAAGCAGATCGCGTTCGCCGACATGACCGGCGCGCTGTTCGTCGTGAACGTCGAATCCGGCGAGACGAAAACGATCGATCAGGACAAGAACTGGGAGCTGACCGAATATCAGTTCTCGCCTGACAGCAAGTGGATCGCGTATTCGAAGGTCGGCGAAAACCACGTGCAGTCGATGTACATCGCGGAGATCGCGACCGGCAAAATCACCACCGTCAGCGGCGGATTCACCAGCGATTATTCGCCAGCGTGGGATCCGAATGGCAAATATCTGTTCATGTTGTCCAACCGCGTGTTCAATCCTGTTCTCGACGAGCTGGATCGCGCGTTCCTTGTCACTCGTACGAGCAAGCCGGTGGCTGTGATTCTCGCCAAGGACGGTAAGAGTCCGTTTCTCCCGGAAGAGGTGCTCGGCGAAGACGAGGAAGATGCGGATGACAAAGTTCCGACGACCGGTCCCGCTACCGCGCAGGCCGGTGAGGTGAAAGAGGATGCGCTCAAGGGCGACGAGGACAAAGCCGACGACGACAAGCCGGACATAAAGAAGATCGGCAAGGCCAAGAAGAAGAAAAAGCCGGTGACAGATCTGAAAATCGATGTCGACAACATCGCGCAGCGTGTCGTCGAATTCCCGATCGAGCCGAACAACTGCGGCGCCTTGCTCGCCGGCGACAAGCGCGTCTTCTGGGTCACCACGCCCACGCGCGGAATGTTGGATGACGACGAAGAAGCTGCCCCGGGCGATCGTCGCCCGACCGGCAAGCTTCGCGTTTACGATTTCAAGGATCGCAAGGAAGAAGTGCTGATCGAAGGCATTCGCAGCTATTCGCTCAGCCGCGATGGCACCAAGCTGGCGTGGCAGAAGGACAAGGAAATCCTGATCGCCGACAGCTCGAAAAAGCCCGGCGACGACATCGAGGAAAAAGTCGCGCTCAAGGGCCTTCCGCTGCAGGTCGATCCGAACGATGAATGGCGGCAGATCTTCGAAGAAGCCTGGCGATTACAGCGCGACTTCTACTGGGCGGAGAACATGGTCGGCGTTGATTGGCCCGAGATGCGTAATCGCTACGAAGTGCTGCTCGGCCGAGTCAGCACGCGCGGCGAATTGAACGACCTGATCGGTCAGCTCATCGGTGAGCTGGGCACGAGTCACACATACGTCTTCGGCGGCGACAGCGCGTTCCAGCCGCCGAACCCGGTTCCGGTGGGCGTGCTTGGCGCGAACATCGAGCTGGATAAAGCGACCGGCCTGCACAAGTTCAGCAAAGTGTTGCGGGCCGAGAATTGGGAAACCGATATCGTTTCGCCGCTGACCATGAGTCACGCGAACGTGAAGGACGGCGAATTCCTGATCGCGATCAACGACAAAGAACTAAAAGCCACCGACAACGCGGACAGCCGGTTCACCAACCTGTCCGGCGTGCTGGTTCGGTTGAAGGTTTGCAGCAAGCCGGACAAATCCGATGCGCGCGACATTGATATCGTCACGCTGACCGATGACACCGACCTTCGCTATGCCGATTGGTGTCGGCGAAACCGCGAGTATGTCGACCAGAAGTCCGGCGGAAAGATCGGCTATTTCCACCTGCCCGACATGGGCTCGGCCGGCCTGGTGAAGTTCATCAAAGGTTTCTACCCGCAGTACAACAAGGACGCGCTCATCATTGATGACCGCAACAACCACGGCGGATTCGTCTCACAGATGCTGATCGAAAAGCTGAACCGCAAAGTGTGGGCATACGATAGCCCGCGGCGCGGAATGGTCGGCACGTATCCGGATCGCGTGCAGGTCGGATACAAGTGCGTGCTGATCAACGAACACGCCGGCTCCGATGGCGACATCTTCCCCGACAGCTTCCGCACGCTCGGGCTTGGCCCGCTGATCGGCAAGCGCACGTGGGGCGGCGTGATCGGCATCCGCATGGACAAGGCGTTCGTCGACAACGGTTCCAGCAGTCAGCCAGAGTTTGCCTGGTGGGACAGCAAGCGCGGCTGGAGCCTGGAAAACCGCGGGGTCGAACCCGACATCGAAGTCGAGTATCGGCCGGAAGACTACATCGCCGGGCGAGATCCGCAGCTCGATCGCGGGATCGAAGAGATGATGAAGAAGCTGAAGGAGAGCCCGATCGAGAAACCGAAAGCTCCCCCGCTGCCGATCCGGGTACCACAACCGACGGCGGACAATCGGTAGATCGATTCCGAATCATCAGCCGCTTGAAAACTGAACGATCCCTGCGACAACTATCGCAGGGATCGTTCTTTGATACCGAGGACCGCAAATGAAAAGGATTGTCGTCACCGGGGGCAGCGGCAAAGCGGGCCGGGCGTGCGTGGATGATTTGCTGGCGCACGGATACGAAGTGTTCGTCGTCGATCAGACGACGCCGTCGCCGCGCAAGTGTGAGTCCATCCTCTGCGATCTCACCGATTACGGGCAGACGATCGATGCGATCTCGTCGGCGGGTGGTGGCGGCAACATCAACTCGGGCGACCGCGCGCACGGCGTGCATGCGATCGTTCACCTGGCCGCGATTCCCGCGCCGCGCATCTATGCCAACGC
>JACMJD010000103.1 GCA_014380825.1 Phycisphaerae bacterium
ACGACAAGTCGTTCCCGTACCTCGCGATCACCCTCCGCGACGAGTTTCCCGGCGTCTATGTGACGCGGATCCCCAGCGAAGAGCGATTCAAGGGCGCGAAGATCTACGGTCCGTTCACGTCGGTCGCCGCGCTGCGGCACGCGTTGCAATTGCTGCAGCGCGTCTTTCAATTTCGCACGTGCGAACTCGACATCGCGAGCGACGACGCGAAGAACCGATTCTTCCGGCCGTGCCTGTTGCACGCGATCAAGCAGTGCACTGCACCGTGCGCGAATCGCGTCACGAGTACCGTCTCGCACTTCGCCGGCAAGCTGGTCGATTGGGACGTGATCAACGAAGACTACACCAACCACGAAATCATGGACGTGCTCGGCCGCGACGCGATGATCGATTGGTTCAAGCTGGCGAACAAAGCAGACCCCAAGTGCCGATTATTCCTGAACGATTTCGGAATCCTCGAAGGCGGGCGATCGAGCGCACATCGCCAGCATTTCTACGAGTCGCTCAAGTTCCTCCAAAGCGGCGGGGCACCGATCGGCGGGATCGGAATTCAGTCGCACTTCGGCGCGGTTCTGCCCGCGCCGACTGAAATGCTCGGCGTGCTCGATCAGTTCAGCGAGTTCGGTTTGCCGATCGAGCTGACCGAAGCGAGCTTCAATCTCGACGATCGCCAACTGCAAGCCGATTACACGCGCGATTTTCTCATCGCGATGTTCTCACACCGCAATGTGCACGGAATCATGCTCTGGGGCTTCTGGGAAAAGCGCCACTGGCGTCCGCAGGCCGCGCTGTTTGCGGCGGATTGGTCGATGCGTCCGCACGGGCAGGCGTGGTTGGATCTGGTTCACAAGGAATGGAAGAGCGACTTGAATCTAAGGACCGATGCGAGTGGTTCGTCCAGCGCCCGCGGATTTTTAGGCGACTACCAGATCACCGTTTCGCTCGATGGCAAATCCAAAACTGCAACTGGTCATTTGGACCACGACGGTGACGTCATAACGGTGACATTGGAGTAAGCGATGAATGGCTCGGACCGAAATTTCCATATAATGCCGAACGTGGGCAGCCGACCAACGATCTCCGACGTCGCGAAGCTGTGCGGCGTCACGCCCGCGACGGTCAGCCGCGTGCTCAACGGCAAGAAAAAGTTTTCCGCCAGCGAAGCGGTGCGCGAGAAGATATTCGAAACCGCGCGAAAGCTCGGCTACGCGCCCGATTTGGCCGCGCGAAATTTGAATCGCGGCAGCACGCGAATCATCGGTCTCTTCGCTTCGCCGCGCACGCACCTGGCAGAAGGCATTAACGAATCGCTGCTTGAAGGCATCGCCGAAGTCCTGCACGCCGGCGGATACGATGTATTCCTCGAGCTCAGCGCCACCGCCGGCCTGGAGCACGCGCTTCCATTCTGGCGGTTTGATGGCGCGATCCTGATGCAGGCGCCCAAGGCTGAAACGGTCACCGAGCTGGACAAACGCCGCGTTCCGTACGTCTGCGTGAACGAAAAAGTCGGCAGCCCGACCGCGCACATCCTCGCCGACGATGCGCTGGGCATGAATCGCGCGCTCGATCACCTCGAACAGCTCGGGCACAAGCGCATCGCATATGCGAACGCCCGCGCGACGTACTTCAGCCACTACAGTGTGACCGAGCGCTATGAGACGCTGCTCACCGGCGTGCGGAAGCGCGGCATGACGCTGGTGGAAGGTCATGATACGCCGTTCTCGTCGCCGGCAGATTTTTTGCAGGATTCGGTGAGCGAAGGCAAAGCCACCGCGATCATTTCGTACGAACATCAGATCGCCGTCGCGCTGGTCGGCGCGGCGCCGGCGCTGTCGCTTCGCATCCCGCACGATTTCAGTTTGATCTGCTTCAACGATGTCTTCCCGGTCGCGCTGCTCGCGCCGCCGCTGACGGCGGTGGCGGTTTCCGGTCGCGAGATGGGCCGGATCGGCGCGGATCTGTTGCTGAACAGCCTGCTGACGCCGACAACGCACATGGGGCGGGAGATTCGCATCCCGGAAGATCTAATCGTTCGCGCATCCACCGCGCCTCCGCGTCGCTGATTGTGACGCGTTGCACCCGACATCAACCGAAAGAAGAGAAGTAACCAAGCATGCGTGAGTCTGTTTCAGATCCTCGCTTTGAGGGCAACATCAACTTCAACGCGCAGCACTCGCCGATGGGCGCGTTCATGAGTTTCACGTGCGGCCACTTCGGCACGGGCGGCGGCATCGGTGTCGAGATCGGTCGGCCGGCGAATCAGAATCTGTTTATCGGCGTGAAGCGTGGCGATCGAAAGTCGCGCGAGTCGATCAAGTGTTTGCCGTTCGCACGAACGACGAATGCGCAAAGCGCGATCTCCGCGTCTGACTTCCATGCCGACGGTGCGCATCCGGCCACGCCCTCGGTCAGCTTCTATTCAAAGGACGAAATCTCCCGTCACTACGGCTGGGCGACCGACACCTGGGCGACGCCGGATTTCACCTTCGCGCTGCACACGC
>JACMJD010000104.1 GCA_014380825.1 Phycisphaerae bacterium
CGGCGCGACGACGTCGCCTTTGATTTCCGCTTCCGGCCCGACCAGCACCGGGCCGCGGCTGATGACTTCGCCTTTGAGCTTGCCGCGCACGATCAGCCCGCCGCATTGCACGCGGTCGACGATCACGTTGCCTTTTTTCTCGACGGTGACGATGCCGCACGTTTCGATCGTGCGGCGGGCTTGATATTCCTTGACGCGGATATCTTCCAGCTTCAGCGATTTGTTGCAGAACTTACAGGTGATGCTGAGCGCGCGACGACCCACGTCCTGCGGCTTTTCGCAATACAGGCACGTGATCGTCACCCGATCGTCGGGCGTGGGGACCGTGTATTCATTCAGCGCCATGCTGGGGAGAGGGCAGAGGTCAGAGGTCAGAGTTCAGGAAAGAATCGGGGGATCAAGTTTTTCCCCTGAACTCTAACCTCTGAACTCTGAACTCTCTTCCTTACTTGACCGGCTGCGCCTGTGGCACGGCCGACGGTCGGACCGGCTCGTTGCGCGATGCGCCGCCAACGGGCGCGCCGCCCGGGCCCTTGCCCTTGATCGCTTCGGGGCCGACGGTCACGTTGCCGCTGAAGACGGCGCCTTCATCGACGACCAGCTTGGTCGTGCGAAGATCGCCTTCATAGCGAGCGCTCTGCTTCATCTCGATGCGATCGCTGGCGGTGAGGTTTCCCTTCACATCGCCTTCAACAATGATCGCGCCGGCGTCCACATCCGCCGACATCTTCGCTTCTTTGGCGACATGCAGTCGGCCGGCGGTGTTGATCTTGCCTTCGAGTCTGCCGTGAAGTTTCAAGCCCTTGTCGAACGAGAGTTCGCCTTTGAAAACTGCATCAGGTCCGAGTGTCGTTGGGAATTCCTGGTTGCCAGCATCTGCCATGATGTCGCCTCCTGCGATGGTCGAGTTGGTACGAAAGTGGTCTTTGCCCGATGACGAAAGTATAGCCGGAGTGGGTCAGTGAACAACGCGCCGCGTGCGGGATGTTCAAATTGAATTTTGCGTGATCGGCGCTACGTCAGCAGATCGCCCAGGGAGTTGTACAGGCTGATGAACGAATCCTGTATTCCGATCGGGCGCAGTTTGGCACTGCTTGGGGGCAAACGAATGCTGCCGCGGAACTGCCCTGCCAGCGCCAGGTTGCCGTTCGCCGGGTCAACCGAGAGTGCAGTTCCGTAATCGTCGCTCTGGGCGCCAAATCGAACGGCAAAAACATAATTGCCATTCGAATCAAGCTTCCAGAGGAACGCGTCGTAACTGTTATCGCGATCGCCATCGTTCGGATCTTCAAAATCTTCCGCGCCCAGCGTGCTGGTGAGCACCGCCCGCCCGCGTCCGGGGTTGAAATCAGCCGAACCGTAGAACCCGCCCGACAGGAACACCGCGCCATTGCTGGGGTTGACGGCGAGTCCGCCGATCGTTTCCCATCCTTCACTTCCTACCGATTTCGCCCAACTCACGGAGCCATCAATGCTGTTGAATTTGGAGATCACGATGTCCGACCGATCCGCGGTTTCGCCGATCTCTTCGGGCGTTGCGTAGATATTGCGCACAACGTTCGGATTGGGGTCGGAATCGACGATCTCCTCGAAGTACGAAGCGACATACAACCCGCCTTGGGGCGACAATGCGATCTCCTGTGCGCCGTCGTATCCCTCGCCGCCGAAAGTTTTCACAAAAGCGAATCCGCCAGCGCTATTCAACTTCAGCACGAATGCATCGGTCTCCTTCACTGCCTTGACCAGCACTTGCGCCGAAGACGGATCGAAATCCGTTTGCCCGGAAAAGGAGCCGGCGATATACGAATTGCCCTGCGAATCGACAGCGATCGAGTTGCCAGTATTGCGACGGGCACGATTAATGTCGTTGTTGGCGATGTCTTTCGTCCAGGCAAGTACGCCGTTCGTGTTGTACTTGGCGACGAACGCGTTTTCGCGACTCCTGTCGTTGGTGCTGAGCGTGACCTTTGCAGCGCCCGGATCAAAATCGGCCAGACGGGTGTAATAGCCAGTCAGGTGAATCTGATTGCCCGTCACCACCATGCCCTGCGCGACATCGGTGAAATCGCCGCCGATCTGTTTCACGAAAACGAAGTTTCCGTCGATGTCGAGCTTCAGCAGGAAGATGTCGATGAATTCTTTTCCGCCATACGAATTGAGAATCGCGTCGCGGCTGCTGGGATCGAAGTCGACCGAGCCACGGAACGAGCCGGCGATATAGAAATTTTCATTGGCATCGGTGGCAACGGCTGTAACGTATTCGCCAAGATCGTTGGTTTGTAATCCAACGCCCAGGTCGAACGGGCCGGCCCGAGACGGATCGGTGGGCGTATCGACATCTCGGCCGTCCTGAAAATCACCTTCCACGCCACCAAACCGGCGGGCCCACACCAGGCCGCCTGCTTCAGAATATCGCGCGACGTAGATGTCCGTGTCGCCGCGCGCAGTGAGAAGGCTCCGGTTGGCCGATGGATCCAGATCGATCGTCCCCTTGAGCAGCCCGGCCACCAGAACTCCGTCGTTCGCGAGCTTGGTAATCTCGAACGCGCTGTCGTATGTGGTTGAACCGACGCTGATCGGGTATGCGGCGAGCAGTTGCCGCGGCTCAAGAGTCTCGACGTGAGTGGATTTTTGGTTCATGAGCGACACAGCATACGTTGGACAGCGAGGCGAACCAAGTCGCCGAGGCTAGTCTTATCCCGCGCGCGACATTACAAATCCGCGTATGGCCCAGCTCGACAAAGCGAAAGTACTGGAACGAATGAGCGCGTGCGGCGTGGTCGCGGTGATCCGCGCGCCGTCGAAAGATGTTCTTGTCGACATATCCCGCGCCCTGCTGGCGGGTGGTGTGATCAGCATCGAAGTGACGATGAGCACGCCCGACGCGCTCAAGGGAATCGAGCTGCTTGCCAGGCAGTTCGCCGCCGAGGCGCTGATCGGCGTCGGCACGGTGCTCGACGCGAAGACCGCCAGCGATGCGATCAGCGCCGGCGCGCAGTTCGTCGTCTCGCCGGCGTTTGATGCGGACGTCGTGAAAACGGTCAACCTTGCCAACGTCATCTGCATCCCCGGCGCGTTCACGCCCACTGAAATCCTGCGCGCCCACCATGGCGGCGCGGACGTCGTCAAAGTTTTCCCCTCCACCGCGCTGGGCCCGGGATACTTCAAAGACATCCTCGCGCCGCTGCCGTTCCTGAAGCTCACCCCCACCGGCGGCGTCGACGCGAAAAACGCCGGCGCGTGGATTAAAGCTGGCGCCGTCTGCGTCGGCGCGGGGTCTTCGCTGGTACCGAAAGACGCGATGAGCAAGGGTGATTGGTCCGCGATCACCGCGAATGCGAAAGAATTCATCCGCGTCATCAATGAAGCGAGATCCACAAAGTAACCCGTGTAGCGGCGACTTCGGTCGCGCCTCTTCACGAAACTCCAGTCCGCGCTATCAAAAGTCCGATAACAACTCCATGGACGTCGTCATCATTGGCGCGGGCGGTCATGGAAAAGTGGTGCTCGACATCCTGCGCGCCGCGAGCGGATCGAAAATTCGTCCGGTCGGCTTCCTTGATGCCGATCCCGCGCTGATCGGCACGTCCATCAACGATCTTCCCGTCCTTGGTCCCATCCATCACATTTCGAAACTCCGACAGCAGAAAGTTTGCGGCGCGATCGTCGCCATCGGCGACAACCGCGCACGATTCAGCTACGCGCGATATCTCCTGGACGAAAGCATCGAACTGATCAGCGCGATCCACCCGGGCGCGATCGTGTCGACCACAGCGAAGACGGGTCGCAACGTCGTAATCGCCGCCGGCGCGATCGTATGCGCGGATGCCCAGATCGGCGATTCGGTGATCCTGAACACCGGCTGCATCGTCGACCACGAATGCGAGATCGGCGAATCCGCCCACATTTGCCCCGCCGCTGCGTTAGCGGGCCGCGTGCGGATTGGCGCGGGGGCGTTCATCGGGCTCGGGGCGAAAATCATCCAGTGCCGAACTGTCGGCGCGCACGCGACGATCGGCGCCGGTGCCGTGGTGATTGAAGACATTCCCGCAAACGTGACTGCGGTTGGCGTGCCGGCTCGGATCGTCAAATCTTCCGCTTCGCTTGCCGCCTGATATCCTTGCCCAACGTGAATGGAATGCTGCTGGGGATCTTATTGCTTGGCGGGTTCAGCTTTGTCCTCGCGCTCCTCGCGACCGCGCTGATGATCCGCATCGCGCCGAGGCTGGGCCTCGTCGACAAACCCGGCGGTAGAAAAGTCCACGACAACCCGCGACCGCTCGGCGGCGGCGTCGCGATTTTCATCGCGTTTGCGCTGCCGATGTTGATCGGCCTGGCCGTCATCAACTTCGCCGACGTTTCGCTGATCACGCGATTCATCTCTCATCCCGACGCGGTCGCGTTCATCACCGGCGCGCAGTATCAGACGAAGCTATCGTTCGGCCTGCTCGCGGTCATGCTGATCATGCACGCAATGGGTCTTCGCGATGACCGCAAAGCGCTTGGCCCGTACGTCAAGCTGGTCATCCAGCTCGCGGCGACCGCCGCGCTCGTGATCGCGTTTGATCTGCGCGCGCTTACCGCGCTGGGATATTGGCCATCGCTGGTGCTTACTGTCTTGTGGATCGTCGGCATCACCAACGCGTTCAACTTCCTCGATAACATGGACGGTCTGAGCGCGGGAGTCGCCGCCGTTTGCGCAACGGCATTTCTGATCACCGCCATCTCGATCGAACAATGGTTCGTCGCCGCGACGTTGGCATTGTTGCTCGGCGCGCTGCTCGGGTTTCTCCTGTTCAACTTCCCGCCCGCGAAGATCTTCATGGGCGACAGCGGATCGCTCGTGATCGGGTTCGTCCTGGGCGTGCTCACCGTTCGCACGACGTATCTGGCGCCCGGCGAAGATTTTGGCCGCGGGTGGTACGCGGTGTTTGCGCCGGTGATCGTACTGGCGTTGCCGCTGTATGATCTGATCGTGGTGAGCATCATCCGCATCTCGCGCGGCAAGAGCCCGTTCGTCGGCGACACGAACCATTTCAGTCATCGCCTGGTCGCGCGCGGCATGAGCCGTCGCACCGCCGTGCTGTGCTTGTACTTGGTCACCGCCGCCACAAGCGTTGCCGCGATCATCCTGCCTCACGTTCGCTCGACGTTCGCGGCGATGTTGATTTTCGTCCAGACGATTCTGGTTCTCGGGC
>JACMJD010000105.1 GCA_014380825.1 Phycisphaerae bacterium
GCCCGAGATGTCCGGCATCGACGTATTGCGGACGCTGCGGTCGGATCGGAAGAACTCCGAGATCCCCGTCATCATTCTCACTGCCGGTTGCACGCCGCAAGAGGAACAGGAAGCACGTACGTTGGGCGTGAGCGGCATGCTGAGAAAAGGGTCGGTCGAGATCGCGGAGATTGTGACGGCCATCCAGTCCATCCTTTCCCGGTCGAACGCCACACGCCCTTCTTGCTAGCTGCCCCTGCCCTTTCATAAGATAAAAAACTACGGTTTTTTGGATCTTGCCGCGGAATTCCCCAAACTCCGTGTAATTCGCCCTGTCTTGAACGCTGCCGCCCTTTTGAATTACGTGGCGTGGCGCGGATAACAGTTGCTAAGATGCTTGAGGTTGTCGGAACAGAGATTCGTCGGGGCAGTACATCACGGGCACAACATCATGAAGTCAGAGAAGTTCACGCTGTTGTTCGTAGAAGACCACACGGATACCGCCTCCGCGACCGCGCACCTGCTGCGTGGCAACGGCTACGGTGTCAGCACCGCCGCAAACGCGAAGGAAGCGCGGGCACTGGCGGCACTCGGCAAGTTTGATCTGGCGTTGTGCGACGTTGGTCTCCCCGATGCAGATGGATGCGACCTGTTTAGCGAGCTGAGCCACATGTACGGCATGCCAGGCATCGCCGTGACCGGATACATCGAACCGGAAGATCTGAACCGCGCCGCCCGCGCTGGCTTTGCAGCCCACGTCGTCAAGCCATACGACTTCGCCAAGCTCATCGTCGTGATCGAATCCGTGTTGGCCGGCGAGCGTCCGCTGGCAGTCGCGATGAAGCAGCAAGACGAATTGGATGATGGCTCGCCCGTCGACGCGAACTGCGGGCGAAATGGGAACGGCGGCTGATCGCTAGCCGGCCGTCTTGCGAATCACTTCTTGGAGAGCCTGCAAATTCACCGGCTTGATCAGGTGCGTTTCGAACCCCGCCTCGCGACTCCGTCGCAAATCGTCATCCTGCCCGAACCCGCTCAGTGCGATTCCGCGAACCTGCTGATGCTGCTTCATGTGCCGCATGACATCCAGGCCGCTGCCGTCGGGTAGGCCGATGTCGGAGACGAGCAGGTCGAACTTTTCGGTCTGCGAGCACTGCATGGCTTCGCGCACGCTGGAGGCGGTCGTCACGATACAGCCGAAGCTGCCCAGCAGCTTCGCCATGATCTGGCGTGTATCCGTGTGGTCTTCCACCAGCAGAATTCGCATCCCCTGGTACTCGAGACCGGCGGCGCTGTCCCGAATTCCGTTCTGCTTTTCAACGCCCGGCACGGTCGAAATCGACAGGACGAAGCTCGCGCCCTTGTCCTTGCCTTCGCTGCACGCGCGAATGGTTCCACCATGCATTTCCGCGAGCGATCGGACGATCGAAAGGCCCAGCCCCAGGCCACCGAATCGCTTCGTTACCGACGCGTCGCCCTGCTCGAATGCGTTGAACAGCTTCGGAAGGACCGCCGCATTAATCCCCGCGCCGGTGTCGCTGACTTCGATCTGAATCCGGCCTGACTTTTCGTCGGACGACGTAATCGCGATCGTGCCGTTCGCCGGCGTGAACTTGACGGCGTTGGAGAGCAGATTGAGAAAGATCTGCTGAAAGCGTCCGGGATCAGCCCAGACCGTGAACTCCTTGGCGCGCAGCGCCAACGTCAGCGCCAATCCCTTCTCGTCGATTTCCGGCTGAAAGATCGCCACGACATTTCGCACGGCGGCGTGCGCGTCGACGACTTCGTAGTGCAGTTGGACTTTCCCGCGCGCGATTCGCGTGACATCCAGCAGGTCGTCGACGAGCCTCGCTTCGATCTCGATGTTGCGACGGATCATCCCCAACTGCTCGCTCAACTCGGGCGGCACCTCTGCGACCGATTCGATGTACGTGATCGCCGTGAGCACCGGCGTGAGCGGCGTACGCAGCTCGTGCGATAGCAGGCTCAGGAAATGATCCTTCGCAATGTTCGCGCTCTCCGCGGCCTCCTTTGCCTGGGTCAGCTCTTTCTGAAGCCGCTTCTGCTGCGTAACGTCGCGAGCGATTTTCGACACGCCGATGACCCGTCCGCTGGGATCGCGAATTGGCGAGATCGTCACCGAGACGTCGATACGCCGGCCGTCTTTGGTGACTCGGATGGTCTCGTAATGGTCGATGCGCTCGCCAGTGGCGATCCGCGCGAGGATGTTTGGTTCCTCATGCTGCCGATCCGGTGGGATCAGCTTGAGGATCGACATGCCGATCATCTCTTCGGCGGTATGACCAAAGATGCGCTGTGCGCCCCTGTTCCAACTGGTGACGACTCCCTCAAGCGTCTTGCTCACGATCGCATCATCGGACGATTCGATGATCGCTGCCAGCCGCGCTTGAGCTGCGACCTTTTCGATGTCATCTGCGTTGAAGTCCGCCATGCGGTGTCACACATTCTCGGTTGCGGAGAGGAAAGTATAGTAATCACACCTCTTCATAGACCAGGTAATCATACGCGTGCAGACACATCAAGTGTGGTCAATTTGGTGACACCCTACCACATGCCCGTTGCAGCGGAACGGCGTAAATGGGCAGGGTTGCGAGCCGTCATGCGCCGCCATGCGCCGCCATGAACCGTCGCTAGCCGTCACCAGCCATCGCTAGCCGTCGGAGCGCCGTCGCAGGATCAGTCGCAGACGACTGACGCTCGCGTGGCGAGCAATTTCGTGCGATCCACCGGCTTACCCAGATGCACCACATACCCGCATCCATCGGCTTCCGCTGTTGCGGTGTGTCTCAGATCATGCTCGCATCGGTCGAGATTCTGAAACGCGACTTGCCATTTCGCCCTGGACTTCCCGTACCCCGACACCTCCGAAATTCCATCCCCCGGCCCGGCCATCACTTACCGCTGAGACGATTTTCGCCGATCGGGTGATTTCGGGAATTTTCGGGAACGGCCCAAGTTCACTCTTCGCGTATCAGTTTTCAAAGAGCCGCGATCTCGCGCGAGCGCCTCTACACCTACTGGACGCGCTGCGCAAATGCGCGCGTGGCGCGCAGCGCAAGAATGAGAATCCCCTCGCGTGACCTGAAAACCGAACTCGCCGCGCGGATTTTTAGTTTTGGCGCGCTGCGCCAGCCGCGATCGGCCGGCGCAGCGCAAGCTTTGGTCACGTCGCCAGCCGCTGTTCACATTGCTTTGAAGCTTCGTGAACGACGAACGCGCGGCCACGCTCGCTGTCGCACGGCGATTCTCCGTTCCCTCCTCGCTGTCGAAGATGGCCGGCCGAGGATGGGAGTGCTGGTCGGTGCGCGCTACACGTTCCGACGACGACGCCCACGACGCGCCAGCATCGACGTCGCGATGAACGCCAGGCTCAGCGCGCCGGGCTCGGGCACCGAATTCAGGAAGCCGTTGGCGTAGGTTTCGCCGAACTGTCCGAAGTGTTGCAACACTTTTTGCAGCGACGGCGCGTCCATTCCAGCTTCGCTACGATCGCTCCCATCGAGGTAAGCCATCGCGCGGCGAAGCGTGCCGCTTTGCGTGTTGAAGGCTTGATCGATCAGGCTGTAGTCATCGAAATCGACGATGCCGTTGTAGTCGACGTCGCCGTTGAACCAGCCGGTGCGGTTGTTGTTGAAACCGCCGTCAATGCGGCTGTAGTCGTCGAAGTCGACGACGCCGTTCAAGTCAGTGTCGCCGTACCAGGTGTA
>JACMJD010000106.1 GCA_014380825.1 Phycisphaerae bacterium
AGAAGACCGTCGCGATGAAGATTTTCTACAGCGCCATGGACGAAGCCAATAAGAAGATGAAGGACGTTCCGCCGCTCGAGCTGTTCGAGACGGCGATCAATAACGTCAAGCCGTACGTCGAGGTGCGCTCGAAGCGCGTCGGCGGAGCGAACTACCAGGTGCCGATGCAGGTGAACAAACGGCGGCAACAGAGCCTGGCCTTCCGCTGGATCATCGGCGCCTGCCGCGACGCCGGCGGCCGCCCGATGCACCTGCGCCTCTCCGACGAAATCGTCGCCGCCTACAAAAAAGAAGGCAAGGCGATGAACACCCGCGAACAAACGCACCGCATGGCGGATGCGAACAAGGCGTTCGCGCACTTCGCGTGGTAGGCGAAGTGAAGCTCCAAAAGACAAGTTCCAAAAAGCAAAGAAGCTCCAAGCTGAAATAAAAAAGCTCCAAAGACCAATCCGGTTTTTGGAGCTTCACGTCAGTGCGGCGTTCACAATCTTCTGCACCCGCGCGATGTATTCGTCCGCGATCTTCCGATCCGGCGCTTCCGCGATGATACGCATGATCGGCTCTGTATTGC
Organism: Phycisphaerae bacterium; assembly: GCA_014380825.1. Next base: position 572 of record JACMJD010000106.1, read on the forward strand.
TCGGCCTCGCGTGGACCCAGGCGTCGGGCCAATCGATTCTCAGGCCGTCTTGCGTATCGATTTTCTCGTGGGCGAATTCCTTCTTCAGCGCTTCGACGGCACGCTCGGCGTCTTCGCGCTTGCAGGGGAATTTGGTCTTCACGATTTCGTATCGTGGGATTTCCGCCACCAGTTGTGCAATCGATTTGCCGGTGGCGGCCATAAGTTGCAGCACGTACGCCATGCCGACCAGCGAGTCTCTTCCCGCGACGATTCGCGGGTCGATGACGCCGCCGTTGCCTTCGCCGCCGACGATGGCATTTTCTCGGATCATGGTGTCGATGACGTTGGCTTCGCCGACCGGCGTGCGGACCACGCGGCTTCCGCCGCGGGCTGCTATGTCTTCGATCATGCGGCTGGTGGAGAGATTCGTTACCGCGACTCCCGGACGTTTCGAGAGCAGCCATTGCGCACACAGCGCCAGTGAATATTCTTCACCGATGTAGCGACCATTTTCGTCGATGATTGCCAGTCGATCCGCATCCGGATCCTGCGCGAAGCCGACGGCCGCGCGCTGTCGTTTTACTTCATCGGCGAGCTGCGTCAGATTCTTCTCCTGCGGCTCCGGCTCGTGCGGGAACTGTCCATCAGGCGTGTTGTTGATGTGGATCAACTGACAGCCCAGCTTGCTCAGCAGGGTGGCCGTCGCGACGCAGCCGGCGCCGTTAACGCTGTCTAGCACAACCTTGTATCGCTTGTTTGAGATGCCGTTGATGTCGACGTAATCGAGCACGCGTTTCACGTGCAGCGCGTGGGTCGAGGTGTCGCGCTTCGGTTGCACGAGCTTATCGACGCGCACGTAACTGGCGCAGTTGTCGTCATAAAGCTGGCGGATCCGTTTCGCGTCGGCCGGCGGTGGGGCGACGGCGTTTCGGTTGAGAAACTTCAGGCCGTTCCATTCGATCGGGTTGTGCGAGGCGGTGATGACGACGCCCGCGTCGGCGTTGAGGTGTTTGACCATCATGGCGACGCCCGGCGTGGTAACGATATCGAGATCGATGACTTCGATCCCGCTCGCGACGAGCGCGGCAGAAGCAGCATCACGCACCCACGGGCCGCTGGGACGCGAATCGCGGCCAAGCACCACTTTGAAATGCTCGCCGGTGTTCGGCCTGCCGCTTTCCTTCAGCCAGCAGGCAAACGCTGCAGCCATCGTGCCGACCACCGGCGGCGTGAGCGTGCCGCCGATCGTCCCTCTCATCCCTGAGACCCCGATCATCAATGCGTCCATGACTTCATCCTGTTCGATGCGAAGCTGATTCGCAACCGTTCAGCGTCCGTCCGGGAGCGATGCAATATTCATCCCGCTTTCTCGTAGAATAGTCGCATGGCTGAGGTCGCGTTAATCGAAAAGTCTGAACGACTCGGGACACCGGCGGAAACGGACGCGCCGGCGCAACCAACTCACCGGGTACATCTTCCGGATCGAAAATTGCCACCGTTGATCGAGCCGGAACCGCTGCCGCGGCGCGTGCTCGGGCTGGTGACGATCGTCATCGTGCTCGCTCTCTACGCGTTCACGCTCAAGACATTCTGGGCGCCGGCGGACGGTGGGGTGGATCAGAATGCTTACCTCATGGGCGGGAAGCAGATCGCCTTGCACGGATCGACGCGCTTCACGCCGGACCACCCGTTCGAGTACGTCGGCGCGATGATGATCGTGCCGACAAAAAACACTGACGGATCGGTGAAGCCCGACTTCGACGGCGGTTATTACCCGAAATATCCGTTCGGCCAATCACTGCTGTTCGCGATTCCGCAGATGATTCTCGGTCGCGATGTGGGAGTGAAATGGGCGTTCGCGATCAATCCGATCTGCGCGGTGCTGGCCGTCGCCGGCACGTTCTTTCTCGCTCGCGCACTTGCCGGTTCATTCGCTGCGATTCTTGCAGCCATTTTGCTGGCGACGTCGCCCGTCATGTTCGTCCTCGCGAACGGCGCGAACAGTCATCCCGCGTGCGTGGCCTGTGTCGTGTGGGGGATGTTCTTTCTCGTGCGCTGGTGGCAGGCGGATTCCGTCTGGCGTGGCGCGCTCGCGGGTTTGCTGCTCGCGTACGCATGTCTGGTTCGATACAGCGAAGGATTGCTCGTTCTGCCGATCATCGCAGTCGCGATGATGAAGGTGCGCTGGCGCGACTGGCGATCGTATCTACGCGTGGCCGTCCCGCTGGTCGCGTGGCTGATCCCGATCGCGACTCTGTTCATCTACAACAAAGTGACGATCGGACAACTCACCGGGTACGACGCGAGCAACGAGAGTGAATTTGGCTCCGGGTTCCGCTGGGAAAAACTGCTCGACACGTGGGACCTCGCGCTACGCACATTCCATGACATGGCCTTGTTCTTCACGCTCCCGCTGGGAGTGGCCGGGTTGATTATGCTCTTTGCGCGAAACTGGCGCGCCGCGGTCGCGATCCTGCTTTGGCCGCTGCCGATTATCGCGCTGTACATGTCTTACTACTGGTCGCCGGAGCGGGGCGTGTCGTATGCGCGGTTTTTTCTGAGCGCGCTGCCGGCGCTGCTGGTTGGCTTCGCGGTGTGCGTGAAGTTTGGCATCATGCGACTGGGCGAGCTTGATCGCTCCTGGGCAAATCGAATCGCGCTGCCGATCGCGGCCGGCGTC
>JACMJD010000107.1 GCA_014380825.1 Phycisphaerae bacterium
GCGATCGATGTGGAATGCCGGTCGTTGAGATTGAAGACCCGTGCGCCCATTGCCTTGGTGAAGGCGTTCCACACTTCGAGCGAGTCACCCGCCTGGGCGTGTTCGACGATCCGCTCAAGCACCTCATCCATCAGATGAAGTATCACCGCCGCTGGCCCATCGCGGAGATGCTGGCGCGGCGATTGGTGGGGCACGAGCCGGTGAAGGCATTGCTCAGCGAAACGGATGTGCTCGTGCCTGTTCCGCTGCATCCCTTCCGACAAATCTCCCGAGGCTACAACCAGGCCGAGGTGCTCGCACAGACGATTGGACGCGAATGCGGTATTCGTGTCGCCAAGCCGCTGGCGCGCGTTCGTCGCACGCCGATGCAGACCGCGATGCCATCGCAGACGCAGCGGATGGAAAACTTGAAGGATGCGTTCCTGCTCGTGAATCAAAAACAGGTTCGCGAAAAGAACGTCGTGCTGATCGACGATGTGATGACCACTGGCGCGACGCTCCAATCCGCGGCCCGGGTGTTAGTCGATGCGAAACCCGCGAGTCTGTGCGCGCTGGTGATCGCGGTTGCCGATCCAAAACATCACGATTTCCAGTCGATCTAACCGGATTGTTGCGACGTGATTTGACAGCATTCGCACGCGCCATTAATGTCGCGCGTCAGTTCTGATTTGTCTCCTTTCCGTGTGACTCGAATTGTGTGAGGTCAGCATTGTCGTCGGCGACGGTGATCATCCCCGCCCGCTTCGGTTCCTCTCGTTTTCCCGCCAAAATTCTCGCCGCTGACACGGGTCGGCCGTTGGTGCAGCACGTGGTCGATCAGGTGGGGAAATGCAAAAACGTGAAGCGCGTGATCGTGGCGACGGACGATCAGCGCATCGTCGACGCGCTCCAGCCGTTCGGGACGAGATGCGTGATGACATCGGCGGAACATCAGAGCGGCACCGATCGCATTGCCGAAGTCGCGCGAACGTTGGAGGATGAAATCATCGTCAACGTGCAAGGCGACGAGCCGGAGATTGAGCCGGCGACCATTGATGCGCTGATCGATCGCCTGCAAAGCTCAGCCGATCAAATGTCCACCGCCGCCACGCGCTGGCCCAACGGGGCGGATCCGCGCGATCCGAACTTGGTGAAGGTCGTCGTGTCACAAGCGGGCCACGCAATGTATTTCTCCCGGGCTCCGATCCCGTTTCCGCGCGATGAAGCGTTGTCGGCATCGAGTTACCTGCTGCACCAGGGCATTTATGCTTATCGCCGCGATTTCCTGCTCAAATTCGCGTCGTTGCCGCAAACCGAGCTCGAGAAAACCGAGAAGCTCGAACAGCTTCGTGTCCTGGAAAACGGGCATAAGATCGGTGTGATGATCACCGAGCGCGCCGTGCATGGAATCGATACGCCCGAGCAGTACGCAAACTTTGTAAAACGATCAAAGAACGGAATCGCCCATGGCCAATGAAGATCTCCTGAGTCAGATCGGTCGGCAGACGGAAGAGACCGAGTTTTATACGCCGATGCCCGACGGCTATCGCAAGGGGCACACGAAGTATGTCGTCGTCGTCGGCACCGTCATGTCCGGACTGGGCAAGGGGATTTTCGCTTCATCGCTCGCGAAGTTGATGCAGGACAAAGGACTGAAGGTCGCGCCGATCAAGATGGAGGGCTACCTCAACATCGATTCCGGCACGCTCAACCCGTATCGACATGGTGAAGTGTTCGTGCTGGATGATGGGATGGAAACCGACATGGATCTGGGCACCTACGAGCGCATGCTCGATCAGGACCTGTCGGCCGCCAACTTCACGACGAACGGACAAATACTTTCGGGCGTGCTGAAGAAGGAACGCGAAGGCGGTTACCTCGGTCGGGATGTTCAGGTCATTCCGCACGTCGTCGGCGAGATCAAACTGAAGCTCCGCGAGCTGGCGGTGAAGACCAAGGCCGACGTGATCTTCGTCGAAGTTGGTGGAACTGTCGGCGACTACGAGAACGCATTTTATCTCGAAGCATGTCGCCAGCTCGCGTACGAGGAAGGCGAAGGCAGCGTGCTGTTCGTCGCGCTCACGCAAGTACTCGAGCCCGGCACGCTTGGCGAGCAGAAATCAAAAGCGGCCCAGCTCGGCATCAAGCGATTGATGGAAGTCGGCATCATGCCGAACCTCATCGCCTGTCGCGCCGCGAATCCGGTGAAAGAAAAAGTGCGCGAGAAGATCTCGATGTACACGAACGTACCGATGCGCCGGGTGTTCTCGATGCACGACGTCGACAGTATCTATCTGATTCCCGAGATGATGCGCGAAGGGGGCTTGGATCGCGAAGTGCTCACGCTGCTCGATCTGCACGATCGCGTCGACCAGCGCAAGGAAGACAAAGCTCGCCAGAAGTGGCGCTGGTTCGTCGATCACATCGGCAAGGCGCAGAAGAGCGTAACGATCGGCGTGACCGGAAAATACACCGCGCTGCGAGATGCGTACGCCAGCATCATCAAGGCCTGCGAACACTGCGGCGTGCACCTTGGCGTGAACGTGCATCTGGAATGGCTGGACACCTCGCAGATCGATTCATCAAACGTTGCCAAAGAACTGAAGCATTGTCACGCGATCATCGTGCCCGGCGGGTTCGGTGTGCGCGGCACCGAAGGCAAGATCGATTGCATTCGCTACGCGCGCGAAAACA
>JACMJD010000108.1 GCA_014380825.1 Phycisphaerae bacterium
TCGATCTCGACGGACGCAGCGCGCTTTTGCGATGGAACACCGAGTGGTCCAAAACCAGCAAGGGCAACGGCGCCGGCAGCGACTGGTGCATGGCGTCGATCGAAGAGGTGCGCGCGAATCTGCTGAGCACCGGTTATCCGGAAAATCGCCTGCGGTTCATCAAAGGCAAAGTCGAGGAGACAATCCCGGCCGACGGACTGGATCGCATCGCGCTGCTGCGTCTAGATACCGACTGGTACGAGTCGACGTATCATGAATTCGTTCACCTGTACCCGAAGCTGGCAACAGGTGGCGTGCTGATCCTGGATGACTACGGATCGTGGCAAGGCGCGCGCGAGGCGACGGATCGATATTTCGAAGAAGCGGGCACCAAACCATTTCTCGGTCGAATTGACGAAGCGGCGCGCGTTGGAATTAAACAGAAGGATTAACCACCAAGAGCACGAAGAACACCAAGAGGGAATTCAACTCTTCGTGTACTTGGTGCTCTTGGTGGTTAGTCTGCTTTGTACACCCGCGGAAACGCGTCGCCCTCGATCTTCTCACGGTCTCGGACTCCGATAAACGGCTTCATCGGATGATCGCCCGCCGCATTGAGCACCGTTTTCTCAGTCATGAAATGCAGCGCGATCGCGCGGCGGGGGCGATCAGACTTGTTCGCCTGTGACCCGTGCCAGGTCAGGCCGTGATGATAGTGAACGTGGCCGGCACGAACGGGGCAGAGATGTACTTTCAACTCGTGGCCTCGCCATTCGCCGGGCATCTCGGACGTGTCGAACTTCGGGAGCTGCTCGACGTCGCCGATCATGTCGCCCCAGCGATGCGAGCCGGCCACCATGCTCATGCAGCCGTTGTTGGCGTCGGCATCGTCCAGCGCGACCCACGCCGTCACCTGCTGATCCTTCGGCATGAGCGGCGGCCAGTACGGTGAATCCTGATGCCAATGATTCGCGCCGCCCTTGCCCGCCGGTTTGTACTGAATCTGGTCGTGCCAGATCCGCAGCTCGCGCGCGTCCGTGAGCTGCGCGACTTCCTGCGCGATCGTCTGATTCAACGCGAGCTGATGAAACGCGTCGCTCGCCTGCCAGATGTTCACGATCTGCCAGACGGGTGCGCTTTCCTGGCCAAGGTTTCTGAGCAAGACAGGCTGCGGTTTGGATTTGTTGTCGCGATCGTCGATCACGCGCTGCATCTCGACGCGCAGCGATTGAAGATGCGAATCGTCGAGGACTCTCGATCCGAGAACAAATCCGTCGCGACGGAACCATTCAACTTGCGCGCCTGTCAGCATGATCACACCAATGAGCAAAGGATGTCACAACCCGCCACCAGCTTGTTGTCGGATGCGGCGTAGCTGACGCGGAAGTGTGTGTCGGCTTCGGAGAAGACGTTGCCGGGGATGACCAGCACATTGTTCTCGATCGCCTTGGTGACGAAATCGGTGCTCGTCATTCCGTTCGGTGCTTTCGGGAAGCAGTAAAACGCGCCGCCCGGCGCGGTGAGCTCAAATTTCTTCGACAGTTTTTGAACAACCAGGTCGCGCTTACGTCGATACGCCGCCAACTGGTCGGCCATCGATACATCCAGCGCGCTGAGCGCGGCCCACTGGAAGGGGGCGGGGGCGCAGATGTAGCTGTGCTGCTGGAGCTTGAGCATCTGTTGCAGGATCACATCCGGCGCGATCGCGTAACCGATTCGCCAGCCGGTCATCGCGTGGCTTTTGGAGAAGCCGCGGAGGACGATCGTCTTTTCGTAAAGCTCGCCGGCGCTGTAGATCGCGCCTGGTTTCTGCTTGTCGTACGCGAACGATTTGTAGATCTCGTCGCTGAGGATCAGCAGGTCGTGTTTCTTCGCCAGCGCCACCGCATCGCGCAGATCACCTTCGCTCAGCACCGCGCCGGTGGGGTTGGCGGGCGAGGACAGGATTAGCATCTTCGTCTTTTTTGTGATCTGATTTTCGACACGATCGGCGCGGATACGGAAATCCGGATAGCTGTCCACCGGCACCGGCGTGCCGCCGGCCA
>JACMJD010000010.1 GCA_014380825.1 Phycisphaerae bacterium
GCAGCGATTCGAGCGGGCCGAGACCGAATGTCTCGTCCATCACCTCTTCCATCAGCTTTTCCATCTGCCCGCTGCTGAGCAGACCTTTTTCATTTCGGCACAGATCGCGAACCAGGACGCTGACTTCCTGGCGGACAATGTTCTGCGGCATCGCGCGGAGGTTCTGCACGTCGAGGCGCTCGACCAACTGCTGATGGATGCGATGTTTGAGCTGTTGCAGATATGTCACGCGCTCGGGCGTGAGCGCGGGATCGGCGACTTTTACGACCACTGGCGCTTCGGCTTCCGCTTCCGCCGGCAAGTTGACGAAGACCGGCTCACGCTTGGCCTCGGCGCGCGGCGCCCCAGTGGCGACCGAAGCGGCGGGCGATGTCTTTTCCGATGATCGAACAAACAGTCCCATGATTTCCTCATCAACAGTCGGCGACGATTCAGTGACGCGAGGTCTTTCCGTTCAGCAGCTGTGCCAGGCCCGCGATGCTTCCGGCCATCTCCGCGCGCGGCGTGCGCACGACGACGGGCTGGCCGAAGTTGATCGCGCCGATCGCGCTGCGAAAATCGTTCGGAATCATCCAGGCCACCTTCAGGCCCAGCGTTTTTTCCAGATCGTTTGGCTTGATATCGCTGCCGCGCTTCTCAAAGCGGTTGACGATCACCTTCACTTTGTGCGTATCCACACCGAGGCGCTTCAGCGTGTTGATGTATCGCTCCGCGTTCCGCGCCGCCGGGACGTTCAGTTCCATCACCAGCACGTTGGTGTCGGCGGCCTGCGTGGCGGCGAGGTAGACGGGATCGACGCTCATGCGCGAATCGATCACGATGTATTCGAACAACCGCGTCAGCACGCCCATTAGCCGATTCAGCCCGGCGCGGGTGACGCGCTGCGAATCTTCCTGATGTTCCGGCCGCGCGAGCACGTGTAGATTCGTCGCCGGATCAACCGCCAGCGCGTTCTCAACCAGGTGACGATCGAGCGTTCCGCCGCTGATCATCACGTCCGCGATCGTGTAGCGCGGATTGAGATTGAAGTTGGTCGCCACCGCGCCGCAGGTCAGATCCAGGTCGAGCAGCACCGTCTTCGCGCTGCGCGCCAGCGTGGCCGCCACGTTGCAGGCGACGGACGTCGCACCGCAACCACCCGCGGCCGGGATGATCTGGATCACGCGCGCGGGACTCGCTTCCGTGTCGCTTCGCGCGATGCGCTCGATGCTGGCGAGCAAACGCTCCGGTCGCATTGGCAGCGGAATGAATTCTTTTGCGCCAAGGTGAATCACATCCATCAGCAGGTCGGCGTCGACCTTTTGCGACATCACGAAGAAGCTGGTCGCCGGGAATTCGCGGATCAGCGGGCCGAGGTCCTGCATCGCCTGCGACGGGTCCGGATCAAGATTGATAAGGACCAGGTGAAGCGGCTCGGGCTGGCGCAGCAGCGCAGGCAGCGCATCGAGCGCGGGGAGCACTGCCGTGATCGTGGCGCCGTGATCGCCAAGAAAAGAGGCCAGTTCCTGCCGATTCGTTCCGTCGGCGTCGACGATCACACAATTGAGCTGAGCGAAAATCATTCGGTCCACTACTCCGTAGCGTCGTTCTTAATTCGAAGGTTGCGTCGCCGGAGCAGCCTTGGCTGCGCTGGCATCGGCGGCGACAAAACCGTACTCACCCATGTAGCGCGGCGCGACCACCGTGCGTGAACCGGCCACTGGTCCGCCCATGTCGGCGCCGCCATAAAGCTGAAGGTCATTCGGATGCCGCCAAACTTCACCGGGCAGCGGCGGCACTTGTCCAGGCGACATTGGCGCGACCACCTTGGGCGTGACGAAGATCACCAGCTCGGTTTCCTTGCGCTGATAACGAATTGAGCGGAACAGCGCACCAATGACGGGAATATCTCCGAGCAACGGGGTGACGTTGCGATCGACGGTGACCGACTGATTCAGCAGGCCGGCGATCGCGAGGGTCTGGCCATCATTCAGTTCGACGGTTGTCGTTACTTTTCGCTGAGTCAGACCCGGGACGACGAACCCGCCAAACCGCACCGCCGTGGTGAAATCCAGATCGCTGACTTCCGGCGCGACCCGCAGCCGGATCTTGCCGCTGCCCAGCACGATTGGGGTGAAGTTCAGTTTCACGCCGAACTCGCGATAGGCGATCGTGATCGTCGTATCGTTGCCACTGCCGGACTGCGGGACGGGAATCGGAAATTCACCGCCGGCCAGGAAGCTGGCTTCCTGCCCGCTCATCGCGACGAGATTGGGTTCAGCCAGGATGCGAAGGAGGTTGTTGTCGCGCAGCGCCGAAATGAATACGGCGAACGCGGTGTTCCCGATTTGGCCCTTTCCAAACAGGGTGACGTTTGAACTCGGGGTGAGCGGCACGCCCAGCGCGAGGTCGCCTGCCGAGCCGATATCTCTGAATCCGAACGGGGCGATCCCACCGACATTGCTGCCGCCGATAGAAACGCCATCGTTGTAGGCGAAGTTCACGCCGAGCTGACGCACCGCAGATTTCGAGATTTCCGCGACGCGAACCTGCAATTGCACCTGCTGACCACCGGCGATTTCAATGAAGTTCGCAACGCGCTTGCCATAACCAGCCGCCAGCGCTACCGCTTGCTCGGAGGCCTCTAGATTGCTGGCTCGCCCGCGCAGCACGACCGCGTCTTCGGCAGTCGTGGCTTCGATCTGCGAACCGTTGAATTTGGCAAGCTGCGACCGCAGCCCGGCGATGTCCGCGCTCACCGTCACGTCGATTGTCTGCGAGCGATCCTGCTCATCCCAGATGATGATCTGCGTCGAGCCGGGCTTCTTGGCGGTAAGAAGAATTCGCGTCGGACTGATGCCGTTCACGTCGACGATCGAGGGCTCGGCCACGCTCACGCGCTTCTGCGGCCGACCGGTGGCGACGATCGTGCTCTTGTTCACGGTCAGGTTCACTTCACCCTGATCGTTCAGGCCGCTGACGACCATTTTGTCAGCGGTGGCCGTTGTCGTTTGTGCTTTCGCCATGTGCGCGGTCATCAACATCGCGCAGACCAGCGCGCCCGCTATGGCGAGAAAACGGATTCCGCAAATTACGCATTTCGTCATCATGGCACTTCTCTTCCCCGTACGAACCACCGAACCAGGACGCCCATCCACCCAAGGCCCAGTTCCATCACGAGACAAAACTATCGCACCTGATCCTTGTTCTGCTTCCCATCCGCCGACGCCGGGCTCGCGGCCAAGGAACCCTCGCCTGGCTTGGCGGACACCTCGTAAAAGATTGTGCTTTCGGCGTTGCCGCGAATGATCTGAACGGGCCAGCGTACCGGTTGTGATACGACGGGTCCGCCGTTCCCTGAGCGCGACGCGATCGCCGCGAACAATCGCTCCCAGCCGGTTAACTGCTGCGTCGGCACGGTTTCGGTCGACGGAACCGAGGCGCCGCTAAGCTCGGCGAAGGTCATGCCGGGACCGGCGGTGCGATCCGTATCCGCCATTCCGCGAAGCACCAGCCGGGGACGGCCAGAGTTGCTCGCCAGCTCGATCGCTTCGGCGTCTTTCGTCGTGACGATCAACGTGACCGTCTTGGCGGCGGGCGCGCCCTTGTCTTCGTTCTTGCCGCGAGACAGCTTCACGCCGATCGCCTGGACCTTTACGTTCTCGACGATCGTCTTGGCGATCTGCTCGTCGTTCTGTTTGAGCGTCGCGATGACATCCACGCGCGAGCCGGGCACGAGCAGACCGGCAAGGCCGCTCGATTCACTGACTTCGACCGACACCGCGCGCATCCCTTTGGGCACCAGCGCCATGAGGCCGCCATCAACACCCTGTCCGGCGAGCAACGCGTCGAACATCAACTGGCCCTTGATCACGGCCGAGATGACGGCGCGATCCTTCAGCAGGGCCGGATCTTTGAATGCATTGGCGGGAACCGCGCCGGTCGGCATTTCGATCGTCGTCAGGTCATCGAGCGTGATCTGTTGACCGGGATCGAGATCCGTCTTTGCGACAACGACCTTCGTCATCGGCGTGCTTGAGACCGCCGCCACGGGCTGTCCGAAGATCAACTGTCGCCCGACCCACACGGCGGCCAAACCCAGCGAGGCGGCCACAACCAATGAAATAAACGTCTTGAAATTCATATGTCACCACACTTGCCCAAAAACTATGCTCGCGAGCTACAGACCTTCTTTTCTCATCACCGCCACGCCTTTGACGACCTTGCTATCCGGCAGCGGAATCAGTGGCAGATGCAGGATTCCCACGTTGCCCCAGGTGGCCTGAACCGTCACGGTGATCGTGTCACCGGACGTTGTCGAATTGATCGAGAAGCTGCCCGCCGGCAGATTTGAAGCGGTCAAGAACGCGCTCGCCTTGGCGACGGCTTCGGTGTCATTCGAGTTGAGCGTCGATCCCCAGCGAGCGCCTTCTCGCGCCGCGGCCTGGAGATTGTGTTTCAGATAGAAGAAGTACCCGAACTCCACCATGCCGAAGATCAGGCCAATCAAGATGGGCATCATTAGCGCCATCTCGAGGACCTCGGCGCCGCGCGAACGACGATCATTGCGACGTCGCAGCCAACCATAGCAAATGCCCGAATGATTGTGCATGGTCATCCCTCCCTATTTAGCCGCGAACACACGAAGAGATACCACAACAACTATGGTGGCCGACGCGATTGCCACAGCGAATGGCAAGGTGCGTTGTCGCGAAGATGCGCCGGTCACCGGAACTGGTCGTGCCATCGCACCAACCGAGCCGCCGGCGACACTCGCACCCAACAGCAGGCTGTTTCGTAGGACTTCACGCACTCGACCCTGCTGGATGCTCATTCCGATTGCCAGGAACATGCCGACCACTGCGGCACAGGCGAAGGCGAACAGCACCGGGAGCGGCCCGATCCACGCACCCACGCCGGCCACGAGTTTCACGTCACCCGCGCCGACGGCGCCCATCAGGTACAGGGCAAACGGCAACGCAAATCCAACGAGCAAGCCCAACGCCGCTTGCGAGACTGTGATGTGCCCCCACGGCAGCAAGCTCAGCATGATCCCGCTGAACGCCAGGCCGAAACTGATCCAATTCGGCACGCGTCGCGCGCGCATATCCACCATCGCGGCCCACAGGAGCAAGCCGATCAATGGCGCATAGTAGATCACGCTAGACACGCCTCGTTCCCTTCAAATGAGAATGAGCCAAGCTCAGCGAGGATACCGCGCAAAGCGCGCTCATCCGTGAGCCTGGCCCATCCTTCTTCCCTGCTGTGTGCAGCGCCTCGCAGTCCCTTACGCGGCACCACGCGTCTTTAAGGGATCCCTGCATTTACGTTGTTCCACATCGCGGTGACCTTCGGTCCGATCAATGCGATCGCAGCGATGGCGCCGACGACGAGGAGTCCGCAAACTAGTCCCCACTCAAGCGTTTCGGTACCCTCTTCGCTCAAGATGAATTGACGCATAAGTTGTAACGCTGACATGACTTTCCTTTCCCAGGACGGCAACTACCCGCCGCGGAACGCACAGGGTGATGGCCTTGGCAAGGCTAAGGCAAC
>JACMJD010000109.1 GCA_014380825.1 Phycisphaerae bacterium
ATCCAGACGACCGGCCAGGCCGGAAGGACGCGGTGGCAGAAGATCCCGACGATGAAGAGCGCGGTCGCCAACAGCGCTGGACGGCGCGGAATCATTCCGATCTTTGGCTTTACGGCACTTCGAAGTGTCTCGGTGCTCCCCTCAGCCACGGGTGATGAGAGTATCGATTCGGGTCACCGGTGTCTAAAGAACCGCGAACGGCTGTCACCCAGAGCGGTACTCCGAGAAGGATCTGGCTTAACGCGTCAGGCTAGATCCTGCGCGGAGTACCGCTCTGGATGACATGCGTTTCGCCATTTGCGACGGGATTTCAAGCCACGCATGCCTGGAAAAATCCAACTTCTTCCAGCTCCCGTACCTGTCTTCGATTGCGTCGCACGGTGCGACAATCACACGTTCAACTATTAGGGAGATCGTTATGAAGATACGCATCGCTTTCCTCGGAATTTGTGCCGCTGCACTGGGCTTGGCCGCCGTTGCGACGATTCCGTCGCAGTACGCATTCGCGGGTGATAAGGGCGGGATGATGTCGTCCGACAAGAAGGACATCATCGACACCGCGGTCGGGCCGGGCATGCAGGAAGTGACGACCGTCGTCACCGCCATCAAGGCCGCCGGGCTGGTCGAAACGCTCAAGGGGCCGGGGCCGTTCACGGTGTTCGCCCCGACGAATGCGGCCTTCGCCAAGCTGCCCAAGGGCACGGTCGAAGAGTTGCTTAAGCCGGAAAATAAGGAGAAGCTCGTCGCGATCCTGACCTATCATGTCCACGCCGGCGACGCGATCCTGGCCAAGGACGTGAAGACCATGAGCCTGTCGACCGTTCAAGGCGCGCCGCTTGCAGTCAAAGCCGAAGGTGGCAGCGTCATGATCAACGACGCCAAGGTCATCAAGACCGACGTCGTGTGCAGCAACGGCGTGATCCACTGGATCGACACCGTCGTCATGCCGCCCGCGAAGTAGGTAACAATGCGTTTCGCCGCTTGCGGCTTAGCGAATGCAGCGGTCTGATATGTCACATCGCTGCAGACCGCAAGCGGCGGAACAAATGTCACGGAACAAATGTCACAGGGAGTGTCAGATGAATCTCCGGTCCGCTCTTGGTTGGATGATGACGATGCTCGGCGCGATGTTGCTCGCCGGTTGCGAGGCGGTGGATACCGGCTCGCCTTCCACTGCCCCATCGAACGCGTCCAAACAAGGCGTCCTGATCGCGCCGGCCACACAACCGTCTGACATCGGCAAGGTCATGAAGACCGATGCCGAGTGGAAACAGATGCTCTCGCCGAATCAGTATTTCATCCTTCGTGAGAAGGGCACCGAACCGCCGTTCAAGAACGAGTATCACGACAACCACAAGGACGGAACGTATTACTGCGCCGCCTGCGGGCTCGATCTGTTCAGCTCGAAAGCAAAGTTCGAATCCGGCACCGGTTGGCCGAGTTTTTGGGAACCGATCGCCGAGGGTCACGTCTACGTCGGCAAAGATTCCGACGGCCAGCGCGACGAGCTCACCTGCCCCCGCTGCGGCGGACACCTCGGCCACGTGTTCGATGATGGACCAAAACCCACGGGCAAGAGATATTGCATGAACGGCGGCGCCATGAATTTCGTCCCGTTGTCGAAATGAATGCTGACAACTGGCAACCTGACAACTGGCAACTGAATGACGGCTGCGACCGAAGTAGATCGATCCAGGATCGCACGCGATACACCCGACGATTTCGAGCTGATGAGCTCGATCGCCGCAGGTGATGCGCAGGCGCTGAAGGGACTGTACGACCGCCATGCCGGGCTGGTATTCACTGTCTGCCTCCGCATCGTTCGCGATCGCACGGAGGCCGAGGATCTGCTGACCGAGATCTTCTTCGAGCTGTGGGAAAAGCGCGACCGTTACAACGCGATGCGCGGCAGCCCGGTGTCGTATCTGGTGACGCTGTCACGTAGCCGCGCGATCGACCGCAAGCGACGCAAGCGGCCGATCGTCAGTGGATCGATCGAGACGGTGAACGCACCAAGTGCCGGTCCGACGCCGGCCGAGGCCACTGAAGCGGGGGAGCGCGGAACGATGGTCAACCGATGCTTCGATCGACTCGACGAGCCGCAACGGCAGGCGATCGAGTGCGCGTTCTACGACGGGCTAAGCCATAGCGAAGTCGCCACGAAGCTCAGCCGCCCGCTCGGCACGATCAAGACGCAAATTCGATCGGGCCTCCTGCGACTGCGCGAATGCCTGGGTCGATTCTTCGATTCAACTGATGTCGCCAATCAAGGCGATGTAAAGAATCGAGCGACGTGACTCCATGACCTGCACCGAGCGGCGAGATTCGATCCTGCTTCACGCGCTAAACGCGAACGACCACGATGCGCTCACGCCCGCCGAGCGCGAATCGATCCGCGCACACCTGGCAACCGGCTGCCCCACGTGCAGCGCCGCGCTCGCCGAGGCCGAGGCGGCGTTGGCGCAGATCCCGCTTTCGCTGCCGGTGCAAACCCCGTCGCCTGCGGTTCGCGATCGATTGATGCAGCGCGTGCTGGCGACGTCCGGCGCGACGCGCTCGCGGTCGACCCAAGCCGGAACGATTTGGCGAACGCTGACCGCAATCGCGGCGTGCCTGGTCGCCGGATTGGCTACGGCATACTTCGTTTCCATCAAGCCAAAGCACGAAGCGCAGATCGCGTCGCGTGATGCTCAGATCAATTCCCGGACCACGCAACTGAGCGACCGCGATGCGAAGATCGCGCAACTGATGTCTCAGGTCACGGTCGCTCAGGACACGCTGCGGATGCTCGACGCCGAAAATCTTCAGATGGTTTCGCTCAACAAGGCCGACCCGCAACCAACAGCGCGCGGGCGACTGATCTGGGACCGCGATCGCGACATGTGGCACATCAGCGTCTTCGACATGAAGCCGCCCGCGCCCGGGCGCACGTTTGAGCTCTGGTACATCACGCCTGACCAGCGCAAGATCGCCGCCGGCACGTTCGACGTCGATGCCAAGGGCAACGGCTCGATCGTCGTGACGATCCCGAAAGACATCGGACCCGTTGCGGTGGCCGCCATCACGGACGAACCCATGGGCGGCGTCGCAGTGCCTACGGGGAAGGTTCACATCTTGGCTGAGTTGAACAAGGTGACGAATTGAGCACGCGCCGGCGCGCTTCGTACAATTGCCGTCGCTGTGCCGAAGCTGGAATACGAACCACAATCCACCGCGCGCCCCGTCAGCGTAGAGCGCGATGGCGATGTCACGCGCATCATCGTTGCCATGCCTCGCCTGTATGCGCCTGTGCCGACATGGGTTGCCGATCTTGATCTTCTGTCCATCGTGATCTGGCCGATCTGGATGGCGCTCAGCGTGCTCTATCGTACGCTCAGCGGAATTTCCGCACCGCCACGCGCGCTGTTTGAAGTCCGGGCCAGTCATCTGACCATGAGCCTGTGCGATCCATCCACGGGCAAGACAACGACCACGCAATGGCCGCTTTTCGCAATCGTCGAGATGCGCCCGAACCGGTACGGCGCGGGCATGTGGGTGAACGTCACCGGTGGTGTGAAAGACACAGTTCTAGAAGACATCCCGCGCGAAACAGTTGAGCGTCTCGCGTCCGAGTTAGGCGCAGCAATGCCGCAGCGGCCATCCACGTGAGTTCGCGGAACGCGCTCAAACACGAAAATATTTTTCTTTCACGCGATTTCAGAGCGGCAACGCGGTTTTCGAGATTGCGCTGCGCTCGGCGCGACGCTGGCGCGCAACAGGGTCAGGTATATGGGGCGCGCATTGTTTTCGCTGGCGCGATCTTTGACAAGCCGTTGCGTTGGACGGACTTTGTGAAACCTGCCCGGCGAAGCCAAAGTGAAGCTGCGCCGACCGCCGCGCAGATCTCGGCGAGATCAGTGGTTGCGCGTCGACGAGCTGCGGAGATGACGTGATCTCGCATCGCGATTTGGCGGAACGAACCCAAACCATCGCTCCGCGCGACAACCGTCGATTCGCGAAAACGAACCCAAACGCGACGGGTGTTGTTTAGCCGCGGCGCCCACGCCGCGTCTTCCACAGGACGAGAGACGTCGCGTGGGCGCGATGGATAACGTGACGGTGGCGCAATCTCGCGCGATCCATTTGCGAAAACGAACCCATTGCGTCTCCGTCTCTTCGCAAGTCGCTAACGGCGCGACGATCATTTGACTAACTCAATTCGCGCGCCTCAAGTTGAGGCGCGCAATCGGGGGATCAACCGCTCGACCGGATCGAGCCAACACAAGGAGGCCTCACATGCCATTCGTCACCACCAAAGACGGCACGCAGATTTGTTACAAGGACTGGGGCAACCCGACCGGCCAGCCGATCGTGTTTAGTCATGGTTGGCCGCTCAGCGGGGATGACTGGGACGCGCAGATGATGTTCTTTGGCCAGCGCGGGTTTCGGGTGATCGCGCACGATCGCCGCGGGCACGGGCGATCGAGTCAGCCTTGGGATGGGAACGAGATGGACACGTACGCGGATGATCTGGTCACGCTTACGGAAATGCTGGATCTGAAGAACGCGGTACACGTTGGCCACTCGACCGGTGGCGGGGAAGTGGCGCGATACATTGGACGGCACGCTGCGGGTCGCGCGAAGGGTCGCGTCGGCAAGGCGGTGCTGATCGGCGCGGTGCCGCCGATCATGGTGAAGACGCCGAACAATCCGGGCGGACTGCCGCTGGAAGTGTTCGATGGATTCCGCAAGGCGCTGCTCGCCGATCGCGCGCAGTTCTTCAAAGACGTGCCGGCGGGCCCGTTTTACGGGTTCAATCGGCCGGGTGCGAAAGTATCGCAAGGCATCATCGACAAGTGGTGGCTGCAAGGAATGCTGGCGGGCGTGAAAAACGTCCATGACTGCATCAAGGCGTTCAGCGAAAGCGACTTCACCGAAGACCTGAAAAAGTTCAACGTCCCCACGGTGATCATGCACGGCGACGACGACCAGATCGTCCCGATCGGGGCCAGCGCGATGATCTCGAGCAAGCTGGTCAAAGGCGCGATCCTGAAAGTCTACAAAGGCTTCCCCCACGGCATGGCGACGACGCATGCCGAGGTGATCAACAACGATCTGCTGGAGTTCATCCAGACGCCCGGATGATGCAGAAGTCAGAATGCAGAATGATGATCGCAGTTCTCATTCTGCATTCTAACATTCACTATCATGCCTCGATGTCCCGGAACGGCGCGAAGCAATGCCGCACGCGACATCGGCCGACGGGGAAGGAGGAAGTGATCGAACAGCGCTGCGAACGCGAACGCGAAAGTTGGAGCTCGCGCGTTTCCCGTCCGCGGGAATCGCCAAACCCGATTCGGACTCCGACAATCAGTGGCCAGTCACTTCTGACGTTCCGGTTCGGTGTCCAGTCGGCGAATTGCGATGTCTTTGAAGCGGACTTTTCCGCCCGAGACAACGGTTGAGCTCAGGCCGATGAGCGCTTCGGGACGCTTTCCCGTATGTGGTATGGTCTGTTATGGATTTTGTCG
>JACMJD010000110.1 GCA_014380825.1 Phycisphaerae bacterium
ACGACCAAGCGCCGCATGCCCCACATCGAAATCTGGCTGACGCAAACCGACGGTCGGACCGCTGCGCTCGTGGAAGCAATGCGATTAGGCGCGGATGGTTTGCTAGCGGAAGACGGCACGCTGCATCGCATGCCCAGCGGACAGAATCCATCGCCGGGCCCGATCATCACGAGCACCGGTGGAACTGAATTGCTTCCAGAAAAGGAGCCATTGGAAACGGCTACGCCCACGATCACCGGTGCAACCGGCGCGACGAAAATGGAATCGACGTTTGGCGGCGTCGACCCAACAAGCGGTGAGATGGATGATGATACGATCAGCGAACCGGTGCTGAGCGCAGATGAACTGCGAGCGCTGTTGCAAGATCAACCATCAATGCCGCCGTCGGGAAATACGGAAGATCGGTAAATTGGACGTGGCATGGGCGTCTCGCCCGTGCCCTGCGGCTCGAGCCGCGTTCGCACGGGCGAGACGCCTATGCCACGGTGAGAAAATGCTAACGCTCGACCACGAACGAATCCTGCTCATCGGCGATCGCGATCGCCAGATGCATTCCGCGCTCACGCAGGTTCTGCCCGGTGCCCACGTAACCGCTGTGCCGTCATACTTCGACGGGATCGTCGAACTCAACGGCGGCGGATACACCACGGTATTGGCTGCGGCCGAGCCGATCGAGCGACGACCGGAAGCCGCCGTTCGCGCGTTACGCGATCTCGCTGGCGAAGGTCGCGTCCTGTTGTTCGGTCATCCCACGCTCGAACCGCTGAGCCGCAAGATGCTCGACTTCGGCTGCGATGATTACATCGTCACGCCGATCAGTCCGACCGAAATCCAGCAGATGTTCGGCTCACCGCCGTTGCGGCTGACACCTGCCGTGCCGGAACAAGCGACGACAGGCGCGAACGAAGCGAATATCGCCGTCGCGCCGGGAACCGGCCGATTAGCACTGCTCGGCGGATTACCGCTCGCTGAGATCATGCTCGATGCGATGCTTCAGCATCCGAACGATGCGGTCGGCGCGGTTGTCCGTCAGATCAATGCGCGCATCGGTCCGAACCTGGTGCTGATCCGCGCCACGCCGCAGCAACCGCTGCCGGATGTGCCGGATGGAATGCAGATACTGTCGCACGCTCTGCGCTTTGACGCCGGCAGTGGCGGTAGCGCGGGCGCACTGCACCTAATGCTTCCACAGGATGAAGACGAAGCTGCCTCGCGACACGCGCTGGCGCAGATCTCACATCTGCTCGGGCGAATGCTCGCACTCCAAGATCGGCATCGCAAGCTGCAAACGCTTGCGATCACCGACGATCTCACCGGCGTGTTCAACGGCCGATACTTCCGGCACTTCCTTACGGGCATCATTAACACCGCGCGCGAGAAGCGCTTCCCGGTTACGTTGCTTCTGTTCGATATCGACAACTTCAAAAGCTACAACGACCGCTACGGACACGGCGTGGGTGACGAGATCCTCAAACAAACCGCCGCATTGATGCGCCGCTGCACGCGCCCGCACGATCTCGTGGCGAGAATCAGCGGCGACGAATTCGCCGTCGTCTTCTGGGAGAAAGAAGGCCCGCGCCAGCCGCGCGATCCGAACGCGCCAACTACGGGCACGTCGCGCGTCCCGCAATCGGTGCGCACGGTGTGCGATCGGTTTAGGAGAATGATCAGCTCGCCCGATTTCCAACTACTTGGGACAACGGGTCAGGGCAGCCTCACGATCAGCGGCGGATTAGCGGTCTTTCCGTATGACGCACAAACCGCGGAAGGTTTGATTCAAGCAGCCGATCGAACGCTTATGTTCGATGCGAAGAAGAGCGGAAAGAACAGCATCTTCCTGGTTGGCTCGGACCGCCCGCCAGAACTGTAATACCGGCGACTTCGCTCTATCTATTTCGCGGTCGACGTCCCGCCACTGCAATCATCGCGAGGAACGCGGCAATCGATCCCGGTTCAGGAACAACGTCAGCACGTTGTCGCAGGATGAACCCGTCGTTGGACAATCCATCCGGCACGATGAGGTTAAACAGAAACGTCTCGGTCGCTCCCGGCGCGATTGCCCCGTTGCTCCAATCCAGGCTGCCACCCGATTGCGTGAACGTCGCGAACGAGCTTGATGTTGGCCCGCCTACGAAGTCGATCAAGCCGGAGTGGTTGAACGCGAGGAAAATCGGCGTCAGCGGGAACGGCGCTTGTCCGCCGACTTGGTTCAGCGGCACGTTCGCGTTAGACGGCGCGAAGTCCATGACATCGCCCCACTGGTCGCCATCGGTATCGATCTGGCTGATGTTGGCCACCCACCGCGCATTATCGCTGGCATTGAGGACCGTGTCGTCGTCGATGTCGGGATCGATGGTATCGGCGTTGCCGTCACCATCCGTGTCGGCGTTCAGCCACCAGTTGAGATTGGTGAGCCCGACTTCGAAGTGGTACCCGGTGATGGCCGCCGCGTTGACGTTCGTCACGTTCACCGTATACGAATGAACAACCGCCCCGCTGCTAGTGGCGACCTCATAAAACATATCCACAGGTCCGTTGCCCGCCGCGAGCGCACCGACAACCACGTTCGGCGCGCTGACGCTGCTTACCTCAGCGTAGCCTCGATTGATCTCGAACCCGACGGTGTAATTTCCGTTGACGATGCCCGCGTGCGCGGAACTGATCGCGCCCGCGCCAAATAGACCCGCCAAAACCAGTCCGCGCATGGCGGCTGGGAACTTACGCAGCGACATGATTTTCTCCCGCACAAGTGGAATGACCAACCGGTAGCCCAATAGCCGTCACCAAGGTTACGGCGTGCGGAGTCAAAATCAAAAGAAATCTCAATGCGTGGAGCAGCGTGAATGCGACGAGCTATCGTGGCAGGTGCAGCGTGCAGCGAATATCACCGCCACTATAACCGTCGCCAGCGCACTGGTGGAAAGTAGATCCACGTCGCGACCCCCTTGATATGGCTCCGGGGCAACGTCCCCGGCTGGTGACCATCCACCGACCAATCCCAATATCGCGAATCGCCCGCGATGGGGCTGTTGTCGCCGAGGAAGAAATACTCATCAGGTCCGAGCGTGATGGGGTTGCCCTCGTTGCCGTTGAGCTTGACGTCCCTCGCACTTGCAAACGGCGAGACCGGTCTCACATAGGGACCCGCGCCTTTCGGTGGCATGATGAGTTGCCCGTTTACGTTAACCCCGCCGTTCTTGATCTCAATCGTCTCGCCGGGGAAGCCGACGATCCGCCTCACGTACTGGTCGCCGGGCGCGCGCGGATCGCTTGCAGCGATCAGCACGATGTCGAATCTCTGGAACGCTCGAAGTTTGTGAACGAGGAACCGATCGCCCGGAACTAGCGTCGGTGACATCGACGCCGTGGAAGTGATGAACGCTTCAACGACGTATGCCTTGAGCGGCCAAAACAGATACTGTAACGGCGCAAATATCGCGATGAGTACCAACAGTCCCGCGACGACGAATCGCGGCGGCGCCGAGCAGAAGAACGTGCGGTCCGACCGCCGAGCCGCACGGAACGCGCTGACCCACGACGCGATCTGCAAGGCCAAGCTCACAGGTAGCAGCACCAGCATCGCCGGCACGAGCGATGGCAAGCTCACGAAGGAGAGCGACAGGATCAACAGCACGAAAAGGACGCCGAACCAGCGTTTCGCGCCGGGGTGATCGCGGACGAGCAAGTGCCCAGCCCCGGCAGCAACATCGACGCAGTTAATGCGAGAATGCCAGTGCCGGCGCGCGATCTGCGCGCGGCGCTGTACTCCAAAACCGGCGGCTGCGGTTGATCCATCGTGAGCCGGTTATTTGATGTAACCCTTTACTTTGAAATGCGCCAGCGCCTCATCGGTGTTCTTAAACACCTTCGTCGCCGTCTCCGTGATGAACGGGCTTGGGATGCCTCGACACGCCCAGACGACGTAAACTTCTTTCCCACCCTCGAATGCGTGATGCAGTTCGCGCTCCACGCCGCTCGATAGTCCGGGCTTTCCGTTGGGCAGCTCAGGCACGTAGCTGACGATCATCTCGCTCTGATCGACCATCTTGAAATCGCGCATGTAGATCTGGCCCATGATGTCGCCGGAGATCTGGACGACCTCGGCGGTCTTCAGCGTCACGGGACCGTCGGCGGCCTGCACTTCGATCGTGTCTTTGCCTTCGAGCACCGCTTTCTCTGCGGTGGTGTGCAGAATGAATTCGTCAACGTCGCCGGGATCGAATGCGATGAAATGCTCAGCCAGTGTCGCGCGGAATTTGTCGATTTCCTTCAGTGTGTCCGGCAGGTCCATCACGTGGCTCATGGGGAACGACGGGTAAACCGTCTTCCGATTCCGCTCGAACATCAGGCGAAAAATGGTCTGCGTCGTCAAAATGTTTCGCCCGCGGCTGACCATGAAAAAGTGGCCGTAGCCGCGCAGGATATTGGCGAGCATCTCGGTGGCGAGCAGTTCTTCTTCCCGCCAGACCATGATGTCTTTCAGCGTGTGATCGATCTCGTGATCTCGCGCGAGGCGCTGGTGGACACTCTCGGCATTGTCGAGCAGTGTGAGGTAGAGGTCGGCGTTGAAAAGCTTGATCTGATCGTAATCGAACGCCGCGAACAAACCGTGCCGCCAGCGGAACGTGGCGTGCGTGTTGATGATCACGTGCTCGTGATTCTCGCTGAGTCGCAAGATCTCTTTGAACACGGCGCGGCGCAGCGTGTTGAGCCGCGAGATCGGCAGATTGAGGATACGACCGGCTGGCACATCCGGCGCTTCGCGGTACATCATCTGGCCGACGTTGAAGACCTCAACATCGTGCCCAGCCTGCAGGGCGGCTTGCTTAACGGCTTCGAGATATGGACCTTTATCAACTCCGACTTGCCCGGTGACGATGGCGCGCATGCTGTGATTTCTCCGCAAAAGGAATGGCGGAGCAGATCATAAGCAAAAGAAATCGAATGAACCACCAAGAGCGTAGGGAGGGCCAGCAAACATCGCTTTCTTCGTGTTCTGGATGGCTAGACTTCCTTTACGTTCTTCTGGCGGATCTCATCACGCAGTTTCGCCGCGTCTTCGTAGCGCTCGGCTTTCACAGCGCGTTCGAGCTGGTTTTGCAGCTTCTGCATCGGATCGACCGGCATCTTCCGGCGGATGTCGCGCGCGAACCGCCGCAGCACGCGCACTTCGCTCGATTGAGCGAACGCTTCGGGCTGGCCAAGTGTCGTGAAGAACTCGCGGATGTTGTCGAGCGCCCCAGTCACGATCTCCAATGCCTCGGAATACTTCTCACCTTTAAACGCGATTGACGCCGACGCCCGCGCGTTCATCATGACGATGTACGGCCGGAACTGTTCGAGCATCAGGCGGTCTTGCTCTTCGACCGCAAACTTGCCGCAGAAGTCGAGCACGCGAAGATTTCGCGCGGTGTCGCGCACCACGCCTTTGAAATCTTCCAGCACGAAGAGGCTCAGGTATCGCTGATAGTAAAGCTGCGCTTCTTCGCGCAGGGATTGGCACTGCGGGCCGGTGAGATGGAAGCCGAGATCGCTGCCGTGGCGCTTCCCGTGTTCCTTCAACTGCGTTTCGAGATAGTCGAGAAGCGATTCGTGTCCGTGCGGGC
>JACMJD010000111.1 GCA_014380825.1 Phycisphaerae bacterium
GCGCTCGTCTGAGTTCGGCGATCGCTGACGCGACTTCCGACAGGTGGAAAAAGTATCGGGTTTAGGTTTCGTGAAAACATGCACAAGGGTCGGTCAAAACTCAACTTATATTCTTTGACCTCACGCCGATTTGGGCTAATCATTTATCAGATGTGGACCGATACTTTTTAACACGGATTGACGTGGCCCCCGCCGCGTTGTTGTACCGTTATCAGTCCGCGGCGGCGTCACCGGGCATTCAATACTGACGCCGCAATCTGGAATGCCAGCCCGTTTGGAATGCTGATGGATCGGATCGCCGTCGCCACCATTCTCGTCGTACTGCTTGGTGTTTGGATTCACCCGTTCCTCACCGGCGCCAGCGAAGCCAGAAATCCGTCAGCCGATCCGGCTGCGGCCGCGACGGTTGACACGACGACGCAGCCTTCCACTCAACCGACGACGCAGCCGCTGGAAGCGCAGTACCAGCATATCGTCGGTCAGCCGACTTTCTGGCGGCTGGCGCAGTCGAAGGACGGCGTTTGGTGGTTCCTGTCGCCGCAGGACAAGAATGAATTCCTGAACACCGTGACGACGGTTCAGCCCTACCAGCTCGGCCGCGACAAGGACGGACCGCATTTCGTCTCGCGCGATTATTCACCCGAAGCGATGGCCGGCGAAGGTGGTGATCTGGATCGCTGGGCACAGAACACCATGCGTCGCGTGACGTCGATCGGTTTCAAGGGCTTGGGCGCCTGGTCCAATCCGGCGTTTCACAAGTTCGATATCCCGATCACGCGCGATCTGAATATCTGGACCTGGATGAAGCCGGAATTCCGCCGCTTCTATTCGCCCGACTGGGCCAAGACCGCGGAGCACGCGGTGCAGGTGCAGGTGACGCCGCTGAAGGACAACATCAACCTGGTCGGCTACTTCCTGGACAACGAGCTCGACTGGGGCGACGGCATGAACGGGCCCTCGCACTACTTCAACAATCTGAGCAACGAAGACCCGAACCGCCGTGAAGTGGTCGGCGTGATTCAGACGCTCTGGCCGACGGTCGACGCGTTCAACAAAGAGTGGAACACGTCGTTCAAAGACTGGAACGAGCTGACCGCGCTCGCCGAGCTGCCGCACGATCAACCCAAACCGTATGGCCGACTGCTTGGCGCCTGGCTGAAACATCTGGCGGGCGATTACTTCCGACTGACCACGCAGCTCGTTCGAAAGTATGACCCGAATCATCTAATCCTCGGCGTGCGGTTCAAAGGATACGCGCCGCGCGAGATTGTCGCCGCCTCGCGCGGTTACACCGATGCGCAGTCGCTCAACTACTACGTGAACGACGGACGTCTCGACGACGAGATGTTCAAGATGATGAACGAGGAGTCCGGCCAGCCAATTATCCTCAGCGAATATTCATTCCACGCGCTGGACGGCCGCACCGGCAATCGCAACACGGTTGGCTTCGCAGCGCAGGTGCTGGATCAACAGGCCCGCGCGGATGGATATCGCCTGATGACGACGCGACTGGCGCGCATTCCGTATGTCATCGGCGCCGATTGGTTTCAGTGGAGTGACGAACCGCCGAGCGGGCGATCAAGCGACGGCGAAGACGTGAACTTCGGCGTGGTGGATGTCGACGACAACCCGTACGAAAAACTGGCGACTGCGGTCAAAGAGACGTCGCCGCGCTTGAATCCGCTGCACGCCGCGAGCGCGCGGGATGATGGCGCGGATGTCTATCGCGAAAGTTTCGCCAACAAACCGGTGGTGCACGTCCCGTTCCTTACCAAGGCACCGATCTTGAACGGTGAGCTGAGCGACTGGTCGCCTACGAGCAAGCTGGGCTCGATTCGTCATTCGCAGACGATCGGCCTGGAGCGCTCGAAGCTGCCGGTGCCGAATGTGTATCTGGGTTGGACCGACGCGGGCGTGTATATCGGGATGGAGATCTTCGACGACGACATCACCGGCGCCCCTGCGAAGGGTTGGTGGTGGACGCGCGATCACGTGGAGTTCTGGATCAGCACGCAGCCGGTGGCGAGCGATCAATCGTTCTACACGACGAACGACCACCAGTTCTTCTTCGTGCCGAACGATTTCCCAAGCGAAGACGGGATCGCCGGCATCATCGGCCAATGGCATCGCCCGGGCGACGCGCTGACGGATCATCTGATCCCGCACCCGGACGTGAAGAAGGCCGTGCGCGTGTTGCCGGATCGTTACGTCGTGGAGATGTTCATCCCCGCCAAGGCCTTGCATGGCTGGGACGCGCGCAAGCAACCGCAGATGGCCTTCAACATCCACGTGCGCAACTTCCAGCACGCGATCGATTACTTCTGGTCGAGCCCTAAAGAAGTGATGACCCAGCTCCGCCCCAACACCTGGGGGCCGATGTATCTGGATCCGCCGGTGAAGATGAACACGTCGCAGTCGCTCGTTGCGCCAACGAGCATGCCCGCCGGTTTGCGGTAGGTCGCGTTGGGAAATTCAGGTTACCGGTTCGATGACAAGACCGGCCGACGAACCTCGCTCTTGGCGTTCGCGCGGTTGGCGCAGTGTTCGTTTGTCGGTTTGCCGTTCTTGCAATTTCCGCAGTTCGAGCACTGCTTGGTTTCGCCCATGAGAAGTGCTTCGGCTTCTTCGATCAAGCGTGAGATGTTCAGCGTTCCGTTTGAGTTGTTCATGACATGCCGTCCCATCGTTCGTAGTCCAGGTCCGCCGCTTCTTGCGACACTTGGGCAAACAGCTCGTCGCGCGAGTTTGCCGCCGACTTGCTGAGCTTGCGTTCAAGCTCCTGCTGTTTGACGGCGATCGTCTGCGCGAGGTGATCCCGCAAACTTCTGGCTGACTCCCGACCGTTCTGGCTCTGCATGAAGGAGAGAATGAACCATGAATTTGTCCGTGCAAATGCCAGTCGATTTTTGGTGAGCGGGTTAAAATTTGCGAGCGGTGCGGGCCGCGCAGAACGCGCGCGCGGAATAAATGGGCGAGTTATCGGCACGTGGCGTGGGCGTCCCGCTCGCGCACCAGCGGCTCAAGCCGCACGCGCACGGGCGGGACGCGCATGCCACGAACTCACCGCAGCGTGTTGGTGTGATCGAGCGCACCGAAGCGGCGGTTGCGGGACGCGAATTCACGAATCGCGATGTGGAGGTCGGGCTCGCGATAGTCGGGCCAGAGCACGTCGCTGACGTACAACTCGGCGTAGCTGATCTGCCAGAGGAGATAGTTGCTGATGCGCATCTCGCCGGCCGTGCGGATGAGCAGATCGGGGTCGGGCATGCCGGCGGTGTAAAGGTTTGACGAGATCGTGTCTTCGTCGATGTCGTCGGGGTTCAGTTTTCCGTCGCGCACTTGTTGAGCAATCGTGCGAACGCCGTCGACGATCTCGGCGCGGCTGCTGTAATTCAGCGCGAGCACCAGTTGTAAGCCATTGTTGTTCTTCGTCTCTTCAAGCGTCACGTTCACTTCGTCGAGCACCGGCTCGGGCAGATTCTCGAGCCGGCCGATCTGACGGAAACGGATGTTGTTCTCCATCATCGTCGGCCGTTCCTGGCGGAGGTAGTCGATGTACATCTGCATCAGAAACGTGACTTCATCGGCCGGGCGCTTCCAGTTTTCCAGCGAAAAGGAATACAGCGTGAGAAAATCGGGACCGCCTCGATGCTTGCGAAGGCGTGCGCATTCGGTGACGACGGATCGTACCGTCTTGGCGCCTTCCTGATGTCCAAGCACGCGCTCCAGCCCCCGCTGCACGGCCCAGCGGCCGTTGCCGTCCATGATGATCGCGACGTGCCGGGGAAATCGCTCGCGCGGGATGTCTGAGAGGAGCTCCGACATAACTGATGTGGCGGATTAGAAAACGAATGAGCGGAATCTGCAATGCTCTAAGCCGTAACGCAACGCGTCGCACGTCTTCGCGCAACCACGCGCGACGCGTTGCGTCGCGGTTAATGGGAGGAGTGACTCATTACGGCGCGACCGTGACCGACGCCTTCATCCGCGGATGAAGTGAACATCCGTATGCGAACTTGCCCGCCGTCTTGAAGCTGTACTTGTACGTTGCACCAACGCTGAGATTCGACGATTTGAACGAGCCGTCTTTCGCGGTCACGTTGTGATCGCGATCGTCGTTGTTCGTCCACTCCACGCTGTCGCCGACAGTAATCTGCAGGTCGGCCGGTTCGAACTTCATGTTGTCGATCGACACGGAGTGCGTCATCTTCTTCGGTGCCGCGAAGGAAATGGACAGGCCGCAAAGCAGAATGATGGTAATCGTAAGGCTGGCAGCGCGTTTCATGGGACGACTCTCCGATACATCAGACACGTCGCGATGGGCAACGTTGAAATGCAGACACCTCTTTATCGGCAGAGGATGACGTGAAACTGCGATGACATTTACATTCCCCAGCTACATACCCAGCACGTCGCCGATCTGATATCGCCCTGCCTTCTGTTTGGCGAGCCATTCCGCGGCTCGCAGCGCGCCGTGGACGAACGTATCCCGGTTTGTCGCGACGTGCCCAAGCTCCAGGCGCTCGCCCAGCGACGCGAAGTGGACGACGTGCCGGCCGGTCTCGTCGCCGATGCGGAGCGAATGGATGCCGATCTCGCCGCGACGTCGCGGAACGTCATCGCCGTGCCGACCGAAGGCTAGATCTTCCTTCGTCTTCCCCGTCGCCGAAAGAATCGATTCCGCCAGTGACATTCCGGTTCCGCTGGGCGCGTCCTTCTTGAAGCGATGGTGCGATTCGAGAATCTCGACGTCGTAATCGTCCCCCAGCATCTTTGCCGCCTGCGCAACGAGCTTGTTCAGCACCGCCACGCCGACGCTCATGTTGGTCGCCTGTAAAATCGGAATATCCTCAGCCGCCCGATCGATCGCGGCGTGATCGACCTGATGCAGGCCGGTCGTGCCGATGAGCATCGCGATCCGCCGATCGCGGCAAACTTTCAGCCAATGCCGCATCGCAGGCGGTGAAGTGAAATCGATCAACACTTTTGGGGTAGGCCGAAGATCAAACGTCAGCGGTACGCCAATCGGACCGATGCCGGCGATCTCGCCCGCGTCACGCTCAAGCAGATCGTGATTCGGCCGAACGATCGCGGCGACGACGTTAAACACGGCCGCCTCGCGCGCCAGTGCGATTAATCGTTTGCCCATTCGTCCGCTGGCGCCGGTGATTGCGAGCGAAGTCATGCGTCTGTTTCTCCTTGTCGCCGCTTGCGGCGTCGCAAATGCAGCCATCACCAGCTGCCCACGGTTTCCGATCTGCGACGCCGCAAGCGGGGAATTCGCTTACGCGCCCAGCGCTTTCACAATTGAATCCAAATCATCCGCCACCGCGATGGGTTGATTCACCAGCCGCCCTTTCGGTTCTTCGCGCGGCGCGGTGTCCTGCGCGTTTTTCAAGTCCACGCCCGTGTGATATTTCACTGTCGCATTGGCGTCCTTCAGCTCATGGCCGGTGAGGATGCACACGACTTCATCGCTCGGCGAGACAATCTGCTCATCGAGCAACTGATGCAGCCCGGCGATGGTCGCGGCGCTTGCGGGCTCGCACCCGAAACCATACCGCGCGGCCAACGCGCGGTGCTCCAGGATTTCTTCGTCGCTTACCTCGCGCACAAGGCCGTTCATCACATGCAGCGCTCGCAGCGCCTTAGGGAGATTCACTGGACGCGAAATCTCGATCGCGCTGGCGACCGTATGCGGGTGATGATTCGCTTCGTCCATTCCGGCGTACAGCTTCTGCGGAACTGTCGCATCAAATCGGCCTTCGTTCCAACGCAGGTTCTGTCGCGAATAGAGTTCGTTCAGCGTGTTCGCGCCGCTGGCGTTGATCACCGCAAGGCGCGGGATCTTCTTGATCAATCCAAGTTCCTTCAGCTCGATGAATGCTTTTGCGAACGCTGAACAATTCCCGAGATTCCCGCCCGGCACGATGATCCAGTCCGGCGGCTGCCAGTCGCGGGCCTCGAGCACGCGATACATGATCGACTTCTGCCCTTCCAGCCGAAACGGGTTCACGC
>JACMJD010000112.1 GCA_014380825.1 Phycisphaerae bacterium
GGACCATCCGGCCAATACGCGGCGCCGTCGATTGTGCCGCGATCCAGCAGGAGGTGATGATCGGGATGGGATGCGAAGATCGCTGCCTCCTGCTCGACTTGCAGGCGGTAGATCATCCGCTGGGCATCGCGGCGTTGATCGATGTTGAGGCGGTCCCAGCGGGTTTGCAGTTTCGTATACACCTGCGTCGCCGCTTCGGGCACCAGCGCGAATCGTACTGGATGCGCCGTGGCTAGCCGCTGCGAGACCACCGACTTGCCGGCGCCGGGTCCACCTGTGAGCACGATGCGTTGCATATTCAAATGATCGGCGGACGACCGAGACTGCGGCGAATCACCGTGATTTGCCCGATGTGTATCGTCGCATGCAATGCCATGAAGTTCGCAAGTTCGCCGAGCGTCTTGAACATCGGCCTCGGCTTTGGCACCGGCGTGTCGAGTTGTTCCGGCGATGCGCGCTTCACGGCCGCGATCAGTGCGTCGAAGCTCTGCTCGAGCAGCGTCATCAGCGAACCGCAGTCGCCGAATTCCGTCGCGGTCGGCGCCGACTCATCTTGCGCGAAGCGCTTTTCGAAACCCTCCGGCAGCGGCGGGAGATCGGCGTTGAACATCGCAGCCGTCCGTCGATTCGTCAGCGTCAGATGACCGAGCAACCACGCGGCGCAGTTTGCCTTGGGCGTCGGACGATGCAGATATTCGTTCGGCTGAAGGTCATCGGTAAACCGCCTGGCCATCATTTTGGCGGTGGTCAGGCTGGCGACGATGATGTCGTTGGCGGTGGCCATGATCGCCCGATCGTAATCCGCGATATCATTCCTGCAACCTATGCCGCGAATCGTCGATTACGAACAGGTGCTCGAGCAGATGTCCGCGCAGCGGATGAAGTGTCTGTATCACAACAGCGGCTCGTTCGGATTTCACGATGGCGCGGCTGTTCAAATTTGCGGTTGGATCGGCCCTGAGGATGCGAGCATTCGCCATGAAGCACTTGCACAGGCGCGTCCTGCCCCGCCGCCGTACGAGGAAAACTTGGCTCGACTATTCGAACGCGCCTGGACTGAACTGCTTCCAGGCCCGCTCTGGATCATGCCGGCGAGTCACTGGGCGTACGAGTTGGAATTCGGAAACGCTGATTGGATGCCGGCGGCGCTCCGCGAAATCAAAATCGATTCAGCCGATCTGCAATTCAGAAATAACGGCGCTGCGATCGAGTTCGAAATGAACGAATCCGCAAACGCTTCTCAATTCGTCGAGCGTCTGCTCGAACACTTGGCGGGCAGCGATTTCACGCTGGCGTTCCCCGGCAAACCGGTGATCTGCACGCTTCACCACCACAAACAACTGTGGTGGCAGGCGATCGATCCGACTCTCATCAATGAGCTGCGACGACTATTGTAAGCACGATTGGTAGTTCGGGGGCTTTGTGCGATTTCGTTTGCCGCGACGAAGCACGGGAAAGTGAATCGACTCTTGTATCGCCGCTAGCGTGTGCTTACGATATGGAGTGACTCGATTCCGCTCGGAATTCTGTGTCCGAAGTGGAACGCGAACGGCGGGTGATGCGGATCACCGCCGATTCGCAGGCTAAAAGCAACGCAACATTCCGCGCCATATCGACTTGCCGCACTTTCAGCCGCGGTCGAAACGGGCGTGGAGGTTCGACGAATGATTGTGGACTTTCTTGGAGTTTCGACCGGGCAATCGCTCATCAGCCTGCCACTTAACCTGGTGGGGCTGGCGGTGCTGCTCGGCGCCGTGATGCTCGTGCTGTCACGGGTTCTACGTTGGACGGATCGCGCCTCAGTTGGCCGACGTCCGACGCTGATTCCCGTGGCGATTCGGATCTCCTCGCGTTCGCGACATGTGTCGCGATACGCCCCCGGACATCCGTCGGACATGCCTTCCCGGGCTCCACCCACTCTCTTGCGGTCAGATCGGCGACATCCAACTGACGGAGATCGATCACGCGAGTGATTTGCTCTTCGTTCGTTCGCCGCACCTGACATGCGCATTCGCGCGTCTCGCTTCCTGGCCAACTAAATTCGATCCGCAGGAACGCCGCATCGGCAGTTCGCTGGCTTGGACTTCAACGTCCAAGTGAGCCCTGGACCGATTCGTGCGGCGGAGAGGAAGCGCAGTTTCAATGGCCACCGGAATTATCATCGGGATCCTGATCGGACTCGTTTTGGGGGGCGGCGGAGTATTCGCACTGATCCAACTGAGCGCAAAATCGACTATCGCCAGGGCGCGCACCGAAGCCCAGCAGCTCGTCGACAACTCCCGCCGCGAAGCGGACAACCGGGCCAAGGAGATCGAGCTTGCCGCCAAGCAGGAACAGCTCAAGGCCAAGGAGAAGTTCGAGCGCGAGAACGAAGCCAGCCGGCGAAAGCTCGAAGAGCTGGAAAATCGCCTGACCAAGCGCGAAGACACGCTGGACAAGAAGCTCGATACGCTCACGGTCAAAGAGCGAAACATCGACAACCTCGAAGCGAAAATGACACAGCGCGAGAAGGTTGTCGCGCAGAAGGAAACCGAGCTGAGCCAGGTGCTGGCCGAGCAGCGCGAGCGGCTCATCTCGATCACCGGACTTTCGCTCGAGCAGGCCAAGGAGATGCTGCTTTCGCGGATGGAAGACGAATGCAAGCAGGACTGCGGCGCGATGATCCTTCGCGTCACGGAGCAGGCCCAGGAAGAAGCCAAGGAGAAATCGCGGCAGATCATCCTGCAGGCGATCCAGCGCTACGCCGCCGATCAGACCGCGGATCACACAGTAAGCACCGTGACAATCCCGACTGACGACATGAAGGGCCGCGTGATCGGACGCGAAGGTCGGAACATTCGTTCCTTCGAAAAGGCGACCGGTGTCGACGTGATCATCGACGACACGCCCGGCGTGGTCGTCGTTTCGTGCTTCGATCCGGTGCGGCGCGAAGTTGCACGGATCAGTCTCGAAAAGCTCGTACAAGATGGCCGAATCCATCCGGCGCGAATTGAAGAAGTTGTGACGGCGACCAGCAAGGAGATGGAGGAAGAGCTCGCCAAGCTCGGCAAGGAAGCGATCCAGGAAGCGAACCTGCCGAACCTACCGCGCGCGGTCATCCCGCTGCTTGGCCGGCTGAGCTATCGCACGAGTTACGGGCAGAACGTGCTGAAGCATTCGCTGGAAGTCGCGTACATCTCGCAGGTGATTGCAAGCGAGCTCGGGCTCGACGGCAACATCGCGCGTCGCGCGGGTTTGCTGCACGACATCGGCAAAGCGATGGACCACGACCAGGAAGGCGGCCATCCGCAACTGGGATACGAATTCCTCAAGCGCTTCAACGAATCCGAACCGGTGCTGAACGCGTGCCTCGCGCATCACGGCGACGTTCCGCCCACCACGCCGTACACGCCGATCATCATGGCCGCCGACGCGATCAGCGCATCTCGGCCCGGCGCGCGGCGCGAATCGCTCGAGCGTTACATCAAGCGACTGCAGGATCTGGAAGACCTGGCCATGAACTTTGAAGGCGTGCGGCAGGCGTATGCGATCCAGGCGGGCCGAGAGGTGCGGGTGATTGTCGACGCCCGCATGGTCGACGATCGCAACAGCATGAAGGTCGCGCGCGACATCGCCAAGAAGATCGAATCGGAAATGAACTATCCCGGCGAGATCAAGGTGACCGTGCTTCGCGAGGTGCGAGCGGTTGAGTACGCTCGGTAACCAAATTCCGCTGAGCCGCATTTTCTTCGTGTAGCCCCACCGCTTGCGGTGGGTCAACCCACCGCAAGCGGTGGGGCTACACGAGGAGTCTCACTTCGACGCGCACTGCTCGAACGCACGTTCGATCGCTTCGACGACATTCAAGTCGTTCGAACCGTGTTTCGTCAGCTCGTCGAACTTGTCGCTGACCTGCGCGACACGCTGCACGATCCGCTCGCGGTAACCGATGCGAAGCTCACTGATCGCAGATTCGAGCGCAACGTTCACGGCGCTTTCGCGATCCACGCCGCGCGCAATCCAAGTCTTGACCAGCATCGGTTCGGCAACCTCGCGCGCGATACGCTCGGCTTCTTCGTCAAAAATGCGCTCATTGATGACGCGATGACCCTCCTCATGCACGCGCAGCGGCGGGCGGACGTTGGTCGGCAGGTAGATGACGTCTTGCAGCGCGAGTTGCACTCGCGCGCCGATCAGCTTGACGTTGACCTCGATCTGACCTTCACGATCTGTCGTTGAAATGAGCTCGTGCTCAAACGAGA
>JACMJD010000113.1 GCA_014380825.1 Phycisphaerae bacterium
CGGCTCATTTTCAGCCGGTGAAATTTCGATCCGAACAGCAATCGACCGAAGACGTTTTCGACCTGCTTGCGCACAATTCCCGGCCCGTTGTCGACGACCGTCACGCGATAGCGCGATTGCTTGGCAGCGGAAGGGCGGTCGGGTTGCAGATCTTCGATGACGACCGTGACGTTCGGCAGGTTGCCCGCCTCTTCACAGGCATCGAGTGCGTTATCGACTGCCTCCTTCACGGTCGTCAGCAGCGCTTTTCGCGGGTTGTCGAAACCGAGCAGGTGCCGGTTCTTGGCGAAGAATTCCGAGACGGAAATATCCTTCTGCTTCGACGCGAGCGACTCGGCCGTCTCGCGATGACGCTTCGGTGCTTTCGGTTTCGGAGCGACGGGGGCGTTGGTCATAAACAGCTCGTTCTCATCAACAGGTATCGCGTTGTTCTTGTTCGACACGATCTTTTTCCGACGCCGCTTGGTCACCGTGAGGCCTCCGGGAAAGCGCTGAATTCCGGGCGCGTCGTCTCCTCAGCATGCGTTATCGGCACTTACGCTAAGGGTTCTGCACCTAAAATGTTAGGTCAAAGTTTGGTAAGCGCCAAGCAAGGCTTGGTGACGATTTACCGCGCGCCCGAGAGTGCCGCTGATTCTCACGGTCGTGCGTGCGTCGTCAAGATGTGATTGACGGGACGCGAAAACGCAAGCGGCGGTCGGCGAGTTTTGACAATGATTTTGGACGTCCGACGTTCATCCACGCGAAAGCGCTTCGCTCTGCTTCACGAAATTCTCTCCCTGCCACTCGCCGTCCTTCGTCACCGCGCCTTTCGCTTTTGCTTTTGCCATCGCCTTGGCTTCGGCTTGGCGTTTCACGAGGTCGGCGTGCGTGGTGAAATATTGGAGGCTTTTTCCGCGGAACTGATCGATCGTTTCGAACTTGTGTTTGGCCATGAAGCTGAGCAGCTCGTCGCTCATACGTTTGACCATGTCGTAGCCGAGCTTCATCACGCCGGTGCAGACTTGCACCGTGTCGCCGCCGAGGAGGATGAACTGCGCGGCGTCGAAGCCGGTTTCGACTCCACCAATTGCGCTGAGTGATTTGTCTTGATTCGGAAACTTATCGCGAATCGCTTCGGCGCATTCCTTCACCATGCGCAGCGCGATCGGACGGACGGCCGTGCACGAATATCCGCCGGGCGTTGTGTAGCCCTCCACCGTGGGCTCGGGGCGTAGCGTTTCCAGATCGACGCCCATCACGCAGAGGATCGTGTTGATCGCGCTCACGCCGTGACAACCCGCGCGCAGCGCGGCGACGCATCCGTCTTCGATATGCGTCACGTTTGGCGTGAGCTTCGCCCAGACTGGAACCTTGCTCGCCTTCACCACCCATTCGCAGACTTCGCCCATGATCGCGCAGTCCTGCCCCATAGCCGCGCCCATTTTTCGTTCGGGCAAACCGTGCGGGCAGGAGAAGTTCAGCTCGAACGCATCGACGCGGGAGTCTTGGCACTTCTCGACGATCTCGACCCATGCGTCCTTGTTGTACTCTTCCATGATCGATGCGATCAGGCAGCGATCCGGGTACTTGTCTTTGATCTTCTTGAACTCATCAATCCAAACGCTGAACGGCCGATCGCTGATCAGCTCGATGTTCTGCCAGCCGTAGATTTCTTTGGATTGCTCGGTCTTCAATCGCGCGTAACGCGGCGCGACGTTGATGACTTTGCTGGCATCGAGCGAGATCGTCTTACAGATCACACCGCCCCAGCCTTCGTCGAACGCCTTGCCGATCACATTCGCGTTCGTGCCCGGCGGGCCGGAGCCGATGACGAACGGGTTCGGAAGTTTCAGGCCGTTAACTGTTACTGCGAGCGATGCCATGTTTCTCTCCGCCGGAAAATTTCATCAGCACGAAATACAGCGCGAACGCGATGCCAAACGAGACGAACCAATTGTAATCGTAGAGCGGCTGCAACGAGGGAAGAAACGAGATCTTGCCGCCGGTTGCAACGGCCACAAAACCTGGCATGCAGGGAAAGACCGCGACGACCAGCGCGATGACGGCCGCGAGGTTGAAGCCGCCCGTGTAACGGTATCGTCCGCGCGGATCGTAGAGCGCGGGCAAGTCGAGTTGCCGGCGACGCAGCAGCCAGTAGTCGCAGATCAGAATTCCGCCGATCGCGCCGAGCAGATTCGAATATCCGCCGAGCCAGATGAAGATGTAGTTGCCGCTGGTCTCGAGGA
>JACMJD010000114.1 GCA_014380825.1 Phycisphaerae bacterium
AGGTCGCTTAAGCGACCACTGCATGGGCGAGGCGCCCATGCCACGATCAAAGCTAATGCTGCCATCTCGATGTCGCCGATGAAACTGGTGGTTATCGGTCTCGCGCCCGGAGGCACTCTGCGCATGCTGGAACTCTCGATCATTCTCCCAACCTGTAACCGCGCCGCGCTGCTCGAGAAAGCGCTCGCGTCGCTTGAGACCGGCGTGCGGTGCTCGCACGAGATCATCGTGGTCGATGGCGCGAGCGACGACCGCACACAAGACATTCTCTCGCACGCCGCCCGTGCGATGGGCGAGCGGTTGTGCATCATTCGCGAAGAACGCCGCGAGGGCTTCGTGCGCGCCGCCAACAAAGGGTTTCGCGTCGCGCGCGGCCGATACATGACCTGGCTGAACGACGACGCCCGTCCGGTGAACGGCGCGCTCGATGTTGCCGTTCAACAGGTCGAATCGGCGGAGCCCGGTGTGGCGTTTGTCGCGATGTTTCATCGCTGGCATTCGATGAAGAACGTCGCGTACGAGACGGATCATCGCGGCCGAACGTATCGATTGTGCCACGTTCGCGGCACGCTGTACGCAAATTTTCCGGTCGGCAAACGCGAGACGTACGAAAAGCTCGGCTACTTCGACGAACGCTATTTCATCTGCGCCGCCGATCCGGATCTGTCGCTCAAAGCGTGGAACGCGGGAATGCGAATCGTTCCTGCGTACGGTGCGCTGATCGATCACGACGAAGTTCTGGATGATCGCCGCAGCGGCGATTCGAAGTTCGCCGAGCAGGACAATCAGAAGCTGTTCGACAAGTGGAATCTCCCCGAGAAGAACCCGCGGCGAAACGATTTCGATCCCGCGCACCCCTGTACGCTGCGCGGGCTGCGGAATGCTTCGGCGATCGCCGCCTGAACCGCGCGACTCACTTACAAGATGATTACGATTCCCAACGCTAACCTGCTCGTCAGCTTCGTCATCTCGACACACAACCGTCGGAAGGTGCTGCTGAACACGCTCGCGTCGCTGTATCTCTGCGGGCTTCAGCAGGAAGCGTTCGAAATCATCGTCGTCGACAACGCCAGCAAAGACGGCACGGCCGAGGCGGTGGAGCGCGAGTTTCCGCACGTGTTGTTGCTGCCGCAGAAGCGGAATCGCGGATCGTGTGCGAAGAATCTTGCGCTGCCGCATGCGCGTGGGCGATACATCGTGTTTCTCGATGACGATTCATATCCGCGCTACGGATCGGTCGCGCGAATGATCCGGCACTTCGTGGCCGATCCGGATCTGGGCGCGGTCGTCTTCGAAGTTCACCTCCCCGACGGCTCGGCCGAGTGCAGCGCGTATCCGGATGTGTTCATCGGCTGCGGAACCGGCTTTCGGCGTCAAGCGCTCGCGGAAGTGGGCGGGCTGCCGGAAGACTTCTTCATGCAGGCCGAAGAGTACGATCTCTCGCTGCGACTGCTTGATGCCGGTTGGACCGTCAAGCGATTCGACGACCTTCACGTCGTACACCTCAAGGCATCAACCGCGCGCAGGCCGAGACGCGTGATGCGGTTGGATGTACGGAACAACCTGATCCTCACCCGTCGGTATTTTCCGCAGCAGTGGATCAAGCCGTTCGCGCGCGATTGGATGTCGCGCTACTACAAGATCGCCGCCGCGCGGAAGCAGCGCGTCTCGTTCTTCGCCGGCGCGATACAGGGATTCGTCGCATCGAGCTGGCCGCGAAAGCGCACGCCGATCAGCGACGCGGCGTTCGAAGCGTTCGCCAAGATTCAGGAGATCAAGGCTCGCCTTGCAGTCGCGCAGCAACTCTTAGACATCAAGACCGTGATCTTCGTCGACCTCGGGAAAAACATCCTCCCCTATTGGATGGCGGCGCGCGAGTTGGGGATTGATATTGTCGCGATCGCCGATCAGAAGCTCGGCGCGTCCAGCAGCAAACGTGCGCGAAAGTATCGCGGGGTGCCGATCGTCGACGACGAGGAATCGCAGACGTTCGCCGCCGATGCGGTCCTGATCGCGAACCTCTCGCCGGTCCACGCCGAAGAGCGACGCCGCGAATGGCGCGCGATTGCGCACCGACCGGTGATCGATCTGTTCGAGTTGGGCCAACCCTGGACCGAAGATCTTGCGGATGAAGTTCCGTCGGTCAGCTTCGCAATTAGCGGCGCTGCTGACCCGGCTGCATCGGAATTTCGCCAAACTGTTGCTCGTAGCGCTTGATGAGCTGCGTGAGCGAAGCGGTCAGCCGCTTGGCGTTCGAGTAGCTCATAATCACGCGATCGGTCACCTTGAACAGCAGCGACGGAGCTCCGCCTTGCGGATTCGGGTTGGGCATGTTGAAGCCCAAGTCCACCACCACTTCCTCGGCGGACGTGTGGATGCGGTAGGCGTTGCTGTACATCGTCTTCAGCTCGCGCTCGTCGAGCAGGACCTGAACATTCTGATCGCCACCCGCTACCGGCGTTGAAGTCGTTGCATCTTCTGACATTTGAAATTCCTTTCGCTTAACCTTTGGGCGGAGCATTGTGCAGGAAAGCGTTGCGAATGACAAACGCGCGAACACTGAACGCCCCAGATCGGATAATCTTTCCCAGACGATGCAGATTGCAATGGTTCAATCCGCTGCCGACTGGGAA
>JACMJD010000115.1 GCA_014380825.1 Phycisphaerae bacterium
AAGGCCGTCGGTCGTGATGTAATAGAATCCAACGTCGCCGTTGTCGTTGAACCCGCCGTTCGGCGACGCCGATCTGAATCACATCGTCGACTTCGACGACTACTCGCGCATCGACAATGGCTTCAACAACAACATGTCCGGCTGGGCCAACGGTGACTTCGACGGCAACGGCGTGATCGATTTCGACGACTATTCGCTGATCGACCAAGCCTTCAACCAGCAAGGCGGCGGCGCTGGAACGCGTGCGATTCCGGAGCCGGGTGCACTGGCGATGATCATGCTCGCGTCCGTCGTGTGCTTGAGGCGCCGCTGATATGTAGATCCGGAAGAAGGAAGCTTCTCCGGAGTGCAGATCCCGTAGTGCGGCGTCGCGAGCATGACCGGTTTGAAACCGCGGATGGATTCATACCACTTCGCGGCGCGGTCAATATCGTTCACGTACATCATGACGTCGGAGAATGAGGTGATCATTTCGAATCGTCCTTCGGTGAGTGGGGGTCACCTCGATCTTCCGATCGAGGCTTTGATTTGCGCTTTGGTTGGGTTCGTTCTTAGCAACGTTGACACGCTTCTTAAAGCCTCGAGCGGAAGCTCGAGGTTCATTGATCACGTGCGCAGGAATCTCCGGAAGCGCTTCACCGTCGACTGTGCCTTCTCGGGATTGGGTGGAAGCACCCCGCGCTTCCTGTCGGTGTACCCGCGCGGATCATCCGCTCTCCAGCTTCGATATGCGTGACGCGTAATGTGGTAGACCGCCATCGCTTCCCCTTCGACGAATGTCCGTGCAACCTATTGCAGCCCCGAGCGGAAGCTCGGGGGTCTTCCATATCGTAACTCCGTTTGCTCCCACGTCCGCGACACGGTTGAATACGCAACATGTCATTGAATCTCCGATGGGTTGAAGATGCCGAACGCGATCGTGTCGCAGAAACGCGGCTGCGGTGCTACGCGGCCGGGACGAAGGATCTGGATCGTTATCGCGACATGATCCACAACGATGGTCGCCCGACGACGGGAGATTTTCTCCTTGCTGAACGCGATGGGGAGGCGATCGGGACGACGACCAGTCTGTCGATGACGATTTGGGTGCGCGGCGCGGCGCTGCCATGTCAGGGTGTGGCATGGGTGGGGACCGTGCGCACGGCGCGACGTCAAGCGGGTGCGGGCGTTGCGAGCAAGTTAATGATCGAGACCGTCAAGCGCGCCCGTGAGCGCGAGCAGGTCGTCAGCGCGCTCATGCCGTTCCGAGCCAGCTTCTACGAACACTTCGGCTACGGCGTGGTCGAGAATCGGGTTGAGTGGAACGTGCCGCTGACGCTCCTCCCCAGCGGTTGCAGCGAGAGCATGCGGTTCTTCACCGAAGCGGATCAGCAGGCGCTGGTCGAATGTCGCCAACGCCAGACCGAGCAGGGGCAGTGCGACATCGAAACGCTACCCGGCGTGTGGCCGTACGTCAGGAAGTTCAGCGAAAACAATTTCGAGATCGTCGATCGCCCGGATCCAAAGGGGCCGGTTCGCGGGTGGATGAGGGTCGAAGATCAGGCAAAGGACGCGAAACGCAACGTGTACGTCGATGACATGGTCTACGATTCGATGGACGCCCTCCGCGAGCAACTGAAATTCCTCGGCGGCCTGCGCGATCAATACTCTGCCGCGATCATCACGCTGCCAACGGACATCCCCTTGAACCTGCTCTTGCGTGAAACGCAGGTTCCGCATCGCATCGTCGAACACGCGACGCCGGCGACGAAGCTGTATTCGCGGATGCAGGTGCGGGTGCTCGATCACGTGCGGTTTTTCGAGAAGCTGAACCTGCCCGCGCGATCGCGTGGCGGCGCGACCGTCGCGATTCGCGAAACCGAAGGGCATGTGGCGCGTTTGAAGATAGAGATGGAGGGTGGTCGCGCCGTTGCGAGATCGAGCGATGCGTCGCCGGATATCGAATGCCGCGACATCGAATGGGCGATGCTCGCCTGCGGCGCGGTGCCCGCGACGACGCTGGCGAAGCTGGGTTTGATCACGGTAAACAGGCCCGGGGTGCTCGAGGTGCTGGATGAACTGAGCGTGGGGCCAGCGCCGTTCTGCGGGGAGTACTTCTGATCCGCCGCAAGCGGCAGAAACCCGACGATTTTTCGCTGATCTTCCCGCACTTTCGATTTATCTGCCGTCCTTCCGGGAATATCATGGACGTTAGCGCGATCATCATGACGAAGATGTTCCGGAGAGATTGATGGCCACCGCACCTTTATCTGTGCCTACTCCTGCTGCGCCCACACCTGCGCACATGCCACCGCCGGCGCCGCATCCGGTTCCGAATCCTCCGCCGGAGCCGACCTCTACATCGATCTTGCCGCCACAGTTGGGATTCTGGCAGCAGCCAAGGACGGTCGACATCGTTTCGTTTGCCACCTCGCTCGCGCTGCACTTGGCGGTGCTGGTGTTCGGAATTCTTGGATATCGAACGTATCAGGAGATCGCATCGCAATCGCCGGTGGAGCAGCCGATCATCCCGGACGCGGCGATGGTTGAAGGCGGACAAGTGGGTGGAATTCCAAATCCCGGACTCGGCGGAGACCCCGATCGCGCGGCGGCGCAGGACCAGGTGAAAGACGTCTCTTCCGCCAGCGATAGTTGGAAGCAGCGTCGCGGCGACACGATCACGCAGAGCCTCATGGGCGACACCGCCGGCGAAGGCGCGGCCGACTCGATCATCGCGCCCGGTTTGCGATCCGGCTTGTCTCTCGGCAAAGGTGCCGGCAACAGCACCGGCGATGGCGGGCCCCAAGCGCCGTTCGGCGTTCCCGGCGGCGGCGCGGGTGTCGGGCCGAAGGCGAACTTCATCGGAATCTCCGGCAACGCGCGCACCGTCGCGTATGTGTGCGATGCCTCGGGCTCCATGATGAACTTCATGTTCGCGCTCAAGGTCGAGCTGCGAAAAGCGATCGATCCGCTTCGCCCCATCCAGGGGTTCAACGTTATCTTCTTCGCCGACAAGGAAAAGCCGCAGGCCCTGAATCCCAAGGGCGAGCTGGTGATGGCCAACGCGGACAACAAGCGCAAGGCGTACGAATTTCTCAATTCGATCACCACCACCGGCGCGACCAATCCAATTCCCGGGTTGGAGACCGCGTTCAAAGGCAAGCCGCAACTGGTCTACCTGCTGACCGACGGAAATTTTCCCGATAACAATGCGGTGCTGAATAAGGTGCGCGATCTGAACGCGCAGAAGAAAACCAAGATCAACACGATCCTGTTCTGCGATGCCGCCAACATCGAAAAAGGGATTGTCGAGCTGCTCAAACAGATCGCCGACGACAACGGCGGGGTTTTCAAGATCGTCGATACAAAAGACTATTGATCGCACTGAGAAGGACACAACCATGGGTCGATACGCATCAAGCAAATTTCGCATCATCGTGCTGGGGATGATGCTCGGCGCGGCGGCGCTGGTGATGTTCGCGCCGACGCAGAACCTGTTCGCCCAGGCGACAGCCGCGCCCGCAGGCGCGCCGGGTGAAACGTCATCGCAGGGCGAAGCCGCGGGCATCGTGCGGCTGATCCTGGGTAACCTCGACTTCGTCTTCTTCACGATCGCCGCCCTGTCGATCGCGGGACTGACGTTGATCATTCAAGGGTTCCTGAAGAATCGCCAATCGGTGTTTCTGCCCGAGAACACGATCAACATGATCCGCGAGATGATCGCGCAGAAGCGATTCAAGGAGTTGATCGATTTCACCGAGACCGATCCGACGTTCATCAGCGCGGCGCTGAATCCGGCGCTGAAACGCGCGCCGAATTTCAGTCACATGAAAGAAGCGATGGAAACCGCGATCGGCGAGCAGACGGCCGAGCAGTTTCGGAAGATCGAATACCTGAACATCATCGGCAACCTCGGCCCGCTGCTGGGCCTGCTCGGTACGGTGCTGGGCATGATCAAGGCGTTCCAGGTGGTCGCGGCCACGCACGGGCAGGCGGACGTGGGCGCGCTCTCCGGCGGAATCTCAACCGCGCTGACCCACACGTTCCTTGGCCTGATGCTGGCCGTGCCGTGCCTGGCGGCGTTTGGAATCCTGCGGACGATCGTCGATCGCCTGACCGTCCGCGGCGCGATGGTGGCCGAGGAACTGCTTCTCATGATGAAGCCCTCGGAAGCCAAGCCGGCAGCGGCGGCCGCGATGGGACAACGCGCGGGCGCGATGCCGCAACCGGCGATGCCGACGTCGCCGATTCAAGGAGCACGAAAGCCAGCGGCGCCGATTCCTGCTCCTCAATAGTCGCGGAAATCACAAATCACAAAACACAAAACACAAAGAAGCTCCAATGAAGATAGAAAGACAAAGCTCCAAACGCCTTCTTTGAGATTTAATCATTTTGTGTTTGGAGCTTCTTTGTGATTTGGGTTTTGTGATTTGGAACTTAACCGATGCGACGTCGCCGAATGCCCGAATCTCACTCCACCCACCCCAACGTCACCCCATTGATCGATGTGGTGATGTGCCTGATCATTTTCTACATGCTGGTCGCGAAGATCGGCGTGACCAGCGGGGCGGATCCGTCGATTTCGATTCCGGTTAGCGTGCTCGGGAAAGATCTGAAGGACTTGGGCAACACGCTGCTGCTGAATGTGCGTGAAGTGGCGGACACTCCGTTCGTCACCGCGCTGGTGGATGGTTCACAACGCAGTCCGCAGGAAGTTCGAATCGTCGATACAGTGACCAACACGCGTCCGCTGCGCGAAGTGCTGCTGCGACTGCGCTACGGCGCCGACCGCAAAGTCGGCGGCACGGGTCTGGCGGCCGACAACGACAACTTCAAAGTCATCATCCGAGGCGACCGCGACATGACGTACAAATCGCTCGAGCCAGTGCTGATCGCGTGCATGGAAGCGAATGTGAAAGACGTGAATTTTAATACGTATAAACCGTGAGGGGATAGAGGGTAGAGGTTAGAGGGTAGGAAATGCATTCCTCCCTACCCTCTACCCTCAACCCTCTACCCTCTATGAAAATACGCGGCGCGAAAAAAGTTCACTACGACTCCGGCCCCAACATGACGCCATTGGTAGACGTCGTGATGGTGATCCTGATCTTCCTGATGCTCGCCGGCTCGTTCGCGGGGGCGGAGCATTTTCTGGTAAGCAACGTTCCGTTCAGCAAGCAAGGAGCCGGTGGCGGCACGCCGCCGCCGGGCGGGATTCCGGAGGATGAGCCGGTCGTGATCACGGTTGAGCAGAACGCGACGCGCGATGGGTTCATCGCCCGTGCCGAGAAGATCACCGCTTCGGACGGCAAGGCGCTGGAGAAGGGTTTGACGACGCTTCGCGAGCAGCTGCGCGGCGCGGGGAAACCACCCGAGAAGATTCAGATCGTGATCTCGCCCGGTCGTAACGTGAAGTACCGACACCTGGTTGAGGTGTATCAAGCAGCGCTTGCAGCAGAGTTCACGAAGGTCGCGTTCGCGCCCGCGCGATGATCGCAATGATCGCAATGACGATGTCCCGCAAACTCCCACGATTCGCACTCATCACACTCCTTGGCGCTTGCGGTTTCGCAATCCCGCGCGCGACGTTCGCGCAATCCGTTCCAAAGTCAACCGATGGTCTGAATTCGCTCAGCGACGATGCGCTCCTCGATGAGCTCGCGGTGCGCGGAATGGATTCGCTTCTCGATCGCGCGTTCGTCGTCTCCAAAGCATCCCCCGAGAAACAGGCATCGGTCCGCACCCTCGTGAAGCTGCGACAGCTCGGCGATC
The DNA here is from genome assembly GCA_014380825.1 of Phycisphaerae bacterium. The sequence continues at coordinate 5,752 of JACMJD010000115.1, forward strand.
CGAGCACGAGGCTCTCGCTCGCGCAGCGACAAGCGCTCGTCGCGGAGATCGTGAAAAGCATCGACCTTGCTCTCCCGTCGATGCGCGACCCGAAGTTGATGATGCGCCAAGCCGGCGACCTGCTCGCCGCGGGCGTCGAGCGCGATGTCAACACGCTGGAATACTGGGGCGACAACCCGCGCACGCAGGCGCAGCTTCGCCCGGTCGTGCAGACGGTCGTCAAGCTGCTGGAACGCGCGCAGGCGGAGTCAACCCGCATCGCGGACGAATCGGCGGACAAGATAAAGAGCCCGGACGATAAGGCGGCGGTGGCGCGATACGAGCAGTTCGAACAGCTCGCGCGCGAGGCCGAATACACGAAGTACATGACCGACTACGACCTGGTCCTGGCGATCGACAAGGCTGATCCGCGGCGGCGCGAAATCGCCGGCAAGGCGAGCGAATTCCTCAAGCAATACGACGTGCCCGAGCAACCGATCCGCGCCCGCGTGAAGACCCGCCTCGGCAAATTCGCGCTGGCCAGCGGTGATCTGAACACGGCTCGCTCGATGTTCGATGCGGTGAGCAAGGCCGACGCGAAAGATTTCCCGCAGCCGCCGGACATCGGGCTGCAATATGAAGCGCGATATTTCCGGGCGGTCACAGACCTGACCGCGCAGAACACGGACGCGGCGATGAAGGCGCTGGACGATCTGGAAGCGTGGCAGCGCGCGAATCTTCCGGATCCGAATTCGCAGCCGAACGCTGAAGCGCGCGAGCGCGCCAAGAACGCGCAGGAAGGCGCCAGCGCCGCGGCCGCCATGTTGCGATATCGGATTCTCGCGCTCCAGTCGGACTTGGCGGGCGGCGCGGTGAAGAAACAGAAGAACGACGAAGCGGTGGCGGTTCTGTACGCGCTGTTGAAACAGCAGCCGGGCTTGCAGGGGATCATCTACGAGCAGTTGATGAGCAAGCTGCCGGAGAACGCGCCGATGAGCAGCATGGATGCCTTGCTGCTGCAAGCGCTCGTGCGGCGCGGCGAAAGCGAATTGCGTCGCGGCGAGAATGCGGCCGCCGATCGGAAAACGCTCGATCGCGCGCTGCAAGCCGCGCGCGAGCTGACGACGCGCGCCAAGGCGAACCCCGCGTCGGTCGAACCGCAACTGCTCGACAGCAGCACACTGCTGACCGGCTTCTTCCTCGACAAGCTTGGCCAGCGCGAAGACGCGACGGCGGCGTTGCTCGATTTCATTGTGAAGTTTCCGCTGTCGAAGAATCGGGAATTGGCGTTGGATAACGCGCAAGCGCTGCTCGGCCAGCTACGTCGCGACAAGCCGGAGGATGAGAAGGTCGGCGCGCTGTACGAGCGGTTCCTGCCGGTCGCGATCAAGCTGCCGTTCAATCGCAGGCAGTTCGCGTATGAATACGCCCGTCGATTGCAGCTTCAGAACAAGCCGAAAGAGGCGATCGAGTTTTTCCGGCTGGTGCCCGACGACGACAAGCGCGCGCTGGCGGCGCACTTTTTCCAGACGGTGGCGTTGCAGCAGCAGTTGGACGAGTTGCCGCCGGGCGATCCAAATCGCGCGGCGCTGGTGAGCGAGATTCAGACGCTTGCGGATCAGGTGAAATCGCAGATCGGCGCGGCGATGGCGTCGGCATCCGATCCCGAGGAGCGAAACAACTATCGCTCGATGCTTTCGCGCGTCGCGCTGCTGGCGGCGGAGATGGCGCGCACCGAGCAGCGCGATCCGGTTCGGGCGCTCGCGCTCCTGGAAAAGTTCGAAGATTCGATCATCGGCCTGCCCGATGCGAATCGGCGAATGACCGATGCGCTGCTCATTCGCGTGCAATCGCGAATGGCGCTGGGTCAGTTGGGCGATGCGACGAACGAGCTAGTGCAACTGCTCGATAAAGAGCCCACGCGCGGCGGAAGAATCGTTTACGACCTGCTGCAAAACCTGAACGCCGAGCTGGATAAAGCACAGGCGGCAGGAAAAGCAGAAGTCGTCCGCGCCATCGCGCGCGATCGCGCGGCGCTCACGGGCTTCCTCGTCAACTGGGCCAAGGACAACAAGAACGACGCGGTGAAGAAGCTGACGTACGGCTACGCAGTCTTCGACGCCGAGGTGCAGCGCTTCGCCGCCACCCATGAGGAAGATTCCGAGAAGCGCAAGGCCGGACTGGAGAAAGCGCGAGCGCGGTTCGTCGAGCTGAACGACGCCGATTCGATCGCCCTGTATCGCGCGACGCTGCCACCAAACAGTGCGAACGAGCTGACGGCGTATGATGCATCGGTCGTCATGGGCTTGGCGAGAACGCAGTTCGATCTCGGCCAATTCACCGAAGCGCGCGACAGCTTCAGCCGGCTGTTGAACGATCGGCGGCTCGGTCCGCCCGTGATGATCGTCGAAGAGAAGGGCGCCGAGCGCGAGGTCGACAACGACAATTACTGGGAGGCCGTGCTCAAGCTGATCCGCTCGAACCTAGCGTTGAATACCGGCATCGACGAAAGCAAAAACTACCTCAAGCAACAGCTCATCCGCTGGGGAGACCGCGCCGGCGGGAAGAAGTGGAAAAAGGATTTCGAGCAACTGCGCAGCGAGATCATTCCCGGCTACGATCCGAACGCGATCCCGCCGCCGACGACCACGCCAAGCACGATACCGTAGAACGTTAATCACCTCGATACCGGCGCCGTCGGATTTCCGGCGAGCGCGTCGTGATCTGGTCCATTCCACAAGCGCTCCATCGCTTGTCGCGCGGTGTAGCGATCGTAACCCGCGGGCGGATACGGTTCGGTCATGCCAATGATCGCCACGAAGATGCTGAACGCCAGCAGCGTGCCGGCGAGCGCCCAACTGGACCGCGAATGCGATCTGCGCAGCCACGCGCCGGACCAGAACATCAGGAGCGGCAGAAACAGGATGAACCACCGTGTGGCAAACATCGCTTCGCGCCAGTCGCTGCGCACGGCGGCGTACAGGGAGATGATCGCGACCGCGCCGATCGCGCTGGCGGCGGCGAGCGCTTTGACGAACATCGGCCAGTGACGATGCATTACGGCGGCGATTCCCAGTATCCCGATCAGCAGCACAGGGAAGTGCGAGAAGATTCCATGCTGGCCGGCGAGGGCTTCGAAGAGCCACTGCGCGTAGCCGCCGATCGCGATCCAGCGGCTCGGCCGGCCGATGATGTCGTCGGCGTCGGGCTCGCCGAGGATCGGCATTTGCGCGAGCGACGAATGCGTGGCGAGCGTTGCGTCGGCGTGGCGCCAGCCGGGGATGATTTCGCCACCGAATGCTCCGTAGATCGGTTGGCTGTATGCCACATGAACCGCGATCGGCCCGGCCAGGCCGACGATAAACAGCAGCATTCCCAGCACGCGATATCCGATCGGCATGCGCAGGGTTGCGATGGCGATGAAAAATAGTATCGCGATGATCCCCGCCGGCGGATCGATCGTGGCCGCCAGCGCTGCGCAGATTCCGGCGAGCAAAATCCAACCGACGCCGCGCTTCGGGAGCTTCGAGAGGCTGACGTGAATCAGACACGCCGCCGCGCACAGCACGAGCACCGCCGCCGGCGCGTGCGGGTTGAGCACGACTGCGTAGGTGATCAGGCCGGAGCCGAAGACGATGGCGGCCGCCAATCCCGCGCGCCACGTGCGGGGCAATTCGAACAATCGGCCCATGCGATAGAACAATCCCGCCGCCAGCGCCACCGGAAGCGTCGCGCCGAGCAGCGTCATCACAAACGCGACGAGCGAAGCGTTCTCGTGGAGCGGCCAGCCGAGCCGCGTCATCACCCACGCGGGGCCGGAAAGCAGCAGCGCCATCATCGGGGTTTGATCGGCGTAGATCTTTCCGTCGACGACGATGACCTGGTTCTCCGTCGCTGCAACGGGCAGCGTCGGATCGATCGCGAGCGTGCCGCGCTCAACCAGCGCGTGGATCGTCGCAAGTCGAAGCGATTCGTCATCGGATAGATCAGTCGGATGCCGCAACGGGCGGAGCATCGGCAGGCAGATCAACAACACGATGATCGGCGCCGACAGCGCCCACGGCCGCACGAATGGGCGGCTGAAATAATCGCGAAGATATTCACGGAGTGACGACATGCGCTTCTTACGTGGCCTGGGCGACTCGCCCGTGCGTTTGCGGCTCAAGCCGCGGATGCACGGGCGGGACGCCCATGCCACCAATCTCAATACGCGTGGAGATACTGCACAAAGTTGTTCATGATCCGATCGCCGGCGCGCGCGTAGCGCGTGTAGTTGCGGGTCGTTTCATCGCGCAGCTTCTTTTCCGCATCCGGGCCGAGCACGCGCCCGATAGTTTCCGATTGGTTCGCGTAGATCTTTTCGAATTCTTCCTGCGTCAGCTCGAAGTGATATTGGAAACCGAACAGGCGCGTCTTATATCGGAACGCCTGGTTCTTCGTCCCGCGGCTTGCGCTGAGCAGCGCGTTTCCCGTCGGTGGCGGGGGCGCTGGTGGCGGCGGGGGATTGGCCGGTGCGGGAAGCTTCGGCAGGTCGAGCGTCTCGCTGTGCCAGTGAAACATCGGTGTTCCGTCGATCATGCCGAAGACGATCGGCTCGGTCCCGCCGGGGAATGGAAATGTCACGGGCGCCCAGCCATATTCCGGCATTGGCGTGGGCGGATCTTCCGGCTTCGCGCCGGGCTTTACGTTCGCGTAAACCTTCGCGCCGGCGCTGTGCGCCAATAGGCGCGCGCCGAAGCCGATCCCCAGCACCGCGCGGTCGGCGGCGATCATGCGCTGGAGGATCGATACTTCCTTCGCGAGATACGGAAATCTCGAATCGTTCACGTCCGCGATCGCGTGATTGGCTTCCAGTGCGATCAGCACGCGAACTTCATCCAGATCGCCGGGAACTTCATCGCCTTGCCAGAGCTGGCGAATCTCGATCGGCACGCCAAAATCGCGCAGCACAGGAATGATCCGCCCGGGCCCGAAATCGGGCGAATGCTGAAGGACCAGCGCGTTACTCATTGGCGAGGATCATCCGGCAGGGCGGGAAGCGGTGTCAAGGGAACGGGATGGAAGCGTCAGAGCTATCGAGTGTCTGTTTTCCGTAAAACACATGCGCAACGCCACTTGTAAGTCGTCCGCCAGCAGCAATTTAACGATTGACACCGAACAAATACAGAACATACTATTCACTGGCGAGTTCGCTACTCGGCAAACGCCGAACTCGCGACGAGTGGGGCAGGACATTTCTTGGGGAGGTTGTAATGAAGTTGCGCGACAACGCGTCTCTCGATCGCATGCCCGAGCGCCGGCGGCGTCGACCCAATGAGGAGGAGACCGCCGCGGCGCGGGCGCTCGTGCTCGCGCGGGCGGATTTTCTGCTGCCGGACGATCGGCAGTTCATCCGGCTGGCGTTTGAAAATAACCTCACGCATCGGCAGCTCGCCGAGCTGTTCGCGATTCCCGCCGGCACGGTGTGTCGACGGATCCGCCGCGCTGTGGCTCGGCTGTGCGATCCGCTGGTCACCGCGCTGCTCGCCAAGTCCAACCCGCTCCCGCCGGAGTACCGCCAGCTCGCGATTGAGCATTGGCTTCAGGGTCTCACGCGCACCGAGCTGTGCCACAAGCATCAACTGCCGATGGCGCAGGTTCACCGCATGCTCGAATTCGTCCAAGGCTGGCACCGCGCAACGCAGGCGCCGGTCAAGGCGAGATTCGCTCACGTCTGAAGAGTTGCTGGTTGGTAGTTGGTAGTTGGTAGTTGCTGGTTGCTAGTTGCTAGTTGCTCGTTGAAGCAAGCGCGACGCTCGACTTTCAATTCTGCATTCTGCATTTCTTCTCATTCCCACCAGAAGGAGCCCGCCCATGTCTGCTGACATTTCCGCTGACGTTGTTCGCGAACTGAAGACTCTGATCCTGCCTTCGCCGATGCCGGTCGCGCGATCGCGTCGCACGCGTGCCGTCGCGCGCGGGTTCGGATTGAAACTACCGGCGAAGCTCCAGCCCGTCGCGCAGATCGATTCGGTCACCGCGATGAGCATCGCCTCACTCATCCCCGCGCCCGGCGAGATCGTCCTGATCACCGGCCCCAGCGGTGCGGGCAAGTCTTCGCTGCTGCGCGCGATCCGCGCGATCACGAAACACAGCGTGCGCTGGATCGATCTACATCGCATCGAGCCGCCACAGCGCGCGGTGGTCGACCTGTTTGGCCGAACGTCGCTCACGCGCGTGCTCGAGATGCTCAGCCGCGTGGGGCTCGCGGAAGTCTGGACGTATCTGCGCAAGCCGCGTGAGCTCAGCGAAGGACAACGCTGGCGGCTGCGCCTGGCGATCGCGCTGCTGCGTGCTCGTGCCCCGTCGCGTGCCCGTCCGCGCAGTCAAGAAGACGCGTCTCCTCACGACGCATCTCCGCGCGCCGTTCTCATCTGCGATGAATTCGCGGCGCTGCTCGATCGCGTCACCGCGTCAATCGTCGCGCGGACGTTGCGACGCTCGATCGCGAGTGATGCATCCGCGCTCGTCGCGACGAGTCATGAAGATCTGGTCGGGGCGCTCGATCCGAACGTGGTTGTGCGCTGTGATTTTGGGCGTGTCACGATCGAGCGACGGCGCTCTGGCTCCTCTCCCTGGAAGGGAGAGGTCGGGTGAGGGTTGAAGCTCGAGTGCTTGCCGAGCGGATTGGTTCAACGAAAGGGGCGTCGAAATGATCACACTTCAACCCTCCCCCAACCCCTCCCTTCCAGGGAGGGGAGGAAGATTACTTCCGCAACTGCTGGAACAACACCACCATCAGCAGCGCCAGCGCCAGCGCCGCCAGGATCAGCAGGTTGCGCTTGTCGTGACGGTCATAATGCTCGGTCGAAATCTTCTTCCTGAACCGCGCCGACTCCTGGTTGTCGGCAAAACAAACCTTGCAAACCATCATCTTGTTCATGGGCACCAGCCCGTCGGGCTTGACCAGCTTGCGACAAAGTTTGCAGCGAACCTTCCCCGCCTTTTCCGCCGCCCGCTCGGCTTTGGCGCACGGATAGCAGATGTATCCCCGGCTGTCCTTCAGGCGGCGATGGCCGACCGTGTCTTTGCCGCAGACCACGCAGAACTTCTCGATGATCGCCGGCGCCGCGATCGTCGCCGTGTCCGATTTGCTGTTCGATTCCGCCGGCGCAAAGTGACACGTACACGGCGTCTCGCCCGGCGAGACATCGCCGATCAACCCACCGCAGTCCGGGCACACAACGTTCGTAGCCATCGAGGCGATTGTAGCACGGGATAAATCCGCAGGACACGGCTCCGTGCGGAAGCTCCAAATCACAAATCACAAAATCCAAAGAAGCTCCAAATGCGTAATACGAAATACTCAAAGCTGAAAATCGCCCGCTTTCTACTGGGGCATTTCACGATATCGCGCGGAACGATCCGCGATTACGACGCGCTCGCGTCGTTTCACTATCTCGCGCCGCGCCCCGCGACGTTCGCGGACATTCGCGTCGTGCGATATCGCGACGGCCCGCGCGCCAAACCGCGCCCGGTGGCGGTGGGCGTGCTGTCGTA
>JACMJD010000116.1 GCA_014380825.1 Phycisphaerae bacterium
TCGAACCGATCGATCCAGATGTTCCCCCCGCGTAGTTCGCTTGACCCACGCGCAAATCAACTTAGATTGTGCGCATTCACAAAATTGAAAGGAGTCGCCGCATGCGATTTTCCATGCTGGGTTCGACGATCGTGCTGGGGCTGGTGGCGTTCTTTGCCGGGGGCTGTCAGAACAAGCTGTTCGACGAGAACGTTCAACTTCACAACCAGAATCGCGAGATTCAACAGAAGCTGACCGAATCGGACATGCGCCTCCGCAGCGCGCCCGACCCGTCGCAGATGGCCACCATGCAGCAGGAGCTGACCGCGCGCGATCAGAAGATCGCCGAGCTTCAGGCTCAGCTTGCCAACCCCGCGCCGAACACGCCGGCGGAAGAATCGAACCTGCTCAAGGGCATCGAAGTCACGCGCGACGATCGCGCCGGCACGATGACCGTCAATCTCCCCGGCGACGTGCTGTTCTCCTCCGGCAGCGCGGAGCTGAAGTCATCGGCCAAAGGCACGCTCGACAAGATCACGTCTGCCATCAAGAGGGACTACCCCGGCAAGCGCGTGATCGTGCAGGGGTACACGGATACCGATCCGATCAGCAAGACCAAGGACAAGTGGCAGGACAACTTGGACCTGTCCGCCAGCAGGGCGCGCGCCGTCGCGAAGTATCTCACGCAACAAGGCGTGGATTCGAAAAACGTCGGCCTGCAAGCCTACGGCGAGACGATGGCAAAAGGCAGCAAGGACCGCAGCCGCCGCGTGGAGATTGTGATCGCGACGAGGTAGCTAGCGGTCATCAAACGACGCGACTCACGAAAGCCCACGGATCGCCATTCGTGGGCTTTCTCGTTCGAGTGTCGCGCGACGATTCGCGACCCTCCGCCAACCCTCGCCGAACCATCGCCGAGCACCGCTGCGCCCTCGGCGGACACCCGCGGAGCCGTCAGTTCCGCGTCCGTTCCGTTGGGTTCGTTTCGCCAAATTCGATCATCACTTCCGACCTCACCTCCCGTGAAAAATTCGATATCTCCCGGCCCGCCCTCGTTTTGCGCAACTCTACCGAGCTTGGCTGTATGGCTTCGCTGCCCACACGTTCATGACGCCGGAATCGCATTTCAAACCATCGACTTTTCAGAGAACCGCACGTGGAACTGAAACGGGACGGAAGAGGATTGATCGAGCGTCGCACGAATCGCCGAGGGGAAGTTGGCGACTGCCGCGCGACGCGACAGTCAAATCATACGCCAAAAACACCAGAAAAGCGGCCAAAATCAGACCATTTCGTTCCGTCGTAACCCTGCCGGCCTAACCCACGGCCCGGCCAATCTTTCGAATAATTTATGATGTACCATCATGACTGACATGCGTCCGCACACCTTGAGCTATCGCACGCCGCCGCCGGAGCTGCGCAGCCGCGCGGGCTGGGTGGTCGGACGTTGGCTGATCGGTCTCGGCTTAATGCTGATGATCTTCTCCGCCATTCGCATTCCGATGGAGACCGGCCATCGCGCGCTGCTTCGGGAGGACGATCTTGGCGACTGGTTCATCGCGGAACTTCCGCGGCGAAGCTGGGAGGCGTCGCGCCGCGCTGGTCTGCCGGTCGGTCCGCAACCTCCCTGGCCCGCGCCGACCGTTCCGACTTGGCTGACCGTTCGAAGTCTGCAATCGCTGCACGCACTGAATGTCGTCGGCGCGATCGCGCTGCTCGTGATCGTTTACCGCTGCAAGAAAACTCCGAAACATACCGACAAGCTGCTACACCGTTACGCGATCGTTCAGGTGAGTCTCTCGACGATCGCGCTGGCGATCATGCTGCTCGGCTATCACCGAATTTTTCACCCATCGCCCGATGGGTTCGAGCTGATCATGCTCGGCATCGAGGCTGCGCTCATCGCGGGTTCGGTGGTCTTGCTGACGTACCATCGCGACGAAAACGATCTCGCGCCGGTGCCGGTGGCAACGCTGGCGTGATAAAGCAGCCGTGTGTAGGCTTTTTGCGGTCAATTCAAACGGAGGCTTCCAATTCGAAACCTAAATATGTATTTGCTCGTCGCGCTGATTCTCGCGGGCGCGTCTTCGCTTGTGGCCGCTGGGGGAAAGTACGGCGAAGAGGCTCCGGAGTTTCCGCCGGGCGTGTTTAACGACGGGCGGCAATATCGATTGGAAGATTTCCGCGGCAAGACGGTCGTGCTGTTCTTCTACGAAAAGGATTGCCCGCGCTGTCGCGGCTCGATCCCGGATCGCAACAAGGTTGTGCAGGCGTACAAGGACAAGCCGGTGAAGTTCATCGCGATCGGCGCGGGCGACACGCTCGCCGAAGCCAAGAGCTACGCCGGCCAGACCGGATTGGCGATGCCGGTCTTCAGCGACAGTTTCAGCCTGATGGAAAAACGTTACGGCCAGACGATTTCCCTCAACAACATCTGGCAGTTCCGCGTTGTCGGCCCGGACGGAAAAGTGGCCGGTTACAAGATGGAACTGAACGAGGAGTATCTGGAGAAAGCGGTCGCGGCATCAACATGGAAGTACAAGGATCAGGGATACGACGCCAAGCTCAATCCCGCGATCGACCTGCTCGAGTGGGGCCAATACGAACAAGGCGTGACAAAGCTGCGACCATTTTTGAAGAACGCGAACGCTGAAGTCGCGGCATCCGCGCAGAAGTTGTTCGAGGCGCTCAAAACCGAAGGTCAGCAATGGATGGACGAAGCCGCCAAGGCGGAATCGGAGAATCCGATCGGTGCGTACGACCTCTACGCGCGCACGGCCGCGACGTTCGCGGGTGATCCGCTGGGCGAGAAAGCGAAGGGGTCGCTCAAGGCGATCTCCGCTAAACAACCGGTGCAGGACGAACTCGCCGCACGCAAAATGTATGAAGGCTTCGTCGGGGCGATGGCTCAGTCAAACCCGACGAACAAAACGAAGCTGATCGAGCTGGGCAAGAAGATCGTGCAGAAGTATCCGAGCACGCCGGTCGCGAACAAGGTGAACACCGTGCTCAGCGAGATCGGCGCGTGATGTTGGAGAGCTGGCGCAATCAAGTTCATCGTGTGACCGGCGAATCATCGACAGTTACAATTGGCGCAGGCGTTACCCATTCGGACGATCGAATGCGCGCGATCACCGATCAACTTTGACTGTTCAGGCTCAGGCTCCGCCACAAATACCACGTCGCGATCGATCGGTACGGCCTGAAGCAATCGCCGTTCGCGATACAGTCTTTGGGCTTGGGACGATCGGGGAGTTTGTTCAGGCGCTTGATGCCTTCGCGCAGACCCAGATCGTCGACTGGCCAGAGGTCTGGCCGATTCAGCACGAAGATCAGAAACATTTCCGCCGTCCAGCGGCCGATGCCGTTGACCTTTGTTAATGTCTCGATGATTTCCTCATCGCCCATCCGCGCGAACTTGCGCGTCGGGATTTCGCCGCGCTCGAAATGCCGGGCGAGGTCCAGCAGGCACGCGCGCTTCTGACGAGACAGGCCCACGCCTTTCAACTTCGCTTCGTTCGCGCCGGGACGAAGCAATTTGATCACGCGTGCAGGCGTGATTCGTCCGCGCGGGAAGAGTTTCTGGAATCGCGCGAACAGGATGTTCGCGATCTTCGTGCTGAGCTGTTGCGCGAAAATCGAATGGCACAGGATCGGGAAATAGTCGCGCCGCCGCCGTAGCTTGCACGGGCCGACGCGAGTGATGATTCGCTTCATGGCCGGATGCGCGCGCGACAGGTGGCGCTGAGCTTTGGTCCAACTACTGTTTGTCGGCATCTGCGAATCTCGTTTTCAATCGCCGCGTCATCCAGTCGACGACCTTGATCAAATCCGCAACCGGCACGTTCGTGTGCGGCAGCGTGTGCAGATAACCGGGTGGCCCGAACTCTGGCGTGACCGTGCTGGACGGCAGGCCGCGCGCGCGTTGCGATCGCCAGATTGCGTCCCACCATGATTCGTGCGTCGCCAGGTCGACTGCATACTCTGGCGCGGAAGGATCTGGCACCTGCGGACCTTCGGGATAACCAACCCGGGCGTGAATATGAATGCAGCGATCGGCGCAGAGTTTCAGGATCGCGCCGTTGTTCTCGTCCCAGTTGTTCCGCTCGGCCACGCAAACCCAGTGTGAGAAATCGCAGCAGACTCGCAGCGATTCGAACTTCTCCAGCAGCATTCGCGTTACCCACGGATTGAAAAAGATTCGCCCGCGATGCGTCTCGTGCGCCACCGGCAGCTTGTTCGATCGTTCGATGTCGAGCACTTCCGTGAAGTAAGTTTCCGAATCGGGCAGCGACCAACGATCCAGCCCGCTGTGCGCGGTCAACTGCGCCGCCCCAAGCTCGATCGCGCGACGAAACTGCTGCTCAAACGATTTGATCTGCTCGGCCACGGTGTCACCGCCCGTGAACGCCATGGCGATGTATTCGAATTCGTGCGACTTCATCAAGGCCGTGAATCGATCCTGTTCCTTCGCATCAATCAATGGCGTTTCGATGCCGACGTAGCCTTCAGATTTGAACTTTGTGAAGCAAGTTTCCCAAGGCTGATCCACGCCCCACAGATGACGAATCAGTTTCAATCGCATGATGAGCATGCTCCGCTATTTGCCGATCGCACGCTATGATATTGGCATGAATCCTTTAGCGAAACGGTGTGTTGGGATCGTGGTGGGCCTGCTGTCGTGCATCGTCAGTGTGCAAACCGCGCGCGGTGAGACGATCACGATCGGCACCTACAACATCGAACGATTTCAAGAACGTTTCCCCGACACCAAATCGATCGTCGACAAAGACCTGGCCGGCTTCGTGCGGGCGGCGGCGGAGAAGGCGAACTGGATGGCTTCGGAAGCCATTCTCAATCCGAAGTTCAGCCCGGACATTTTGGTAATCGAGGAATGCTGCGATCAAGAACAGCTCGACAA
>JACMJD010000117.1 GCA_014380825.1 Phycisphaerae bacterium
TCCGCGGCGGCGAGCGCATTAGCGTCGGTGTGTTGGTTGACGATCTTTGCGCCGTTGATTTCAAGCGAGTCGATCGTCACCGGCGCGTTAGCATTGGACTGAACTCGAACGAAATACGTGCCGGCCGATAGTGCAACTGTCGTCGCGCTCATATCAGCGACAACGACAGACAACTTCGCCTGCTGGGCGGAGGGCGCGCGGACGGCGATGCTGACGTCGCCGGCCTTGCCAACCCGGATGTACGTTCCAACGAAACCGTTTTGCGAAAGGGTCCAACTCGTCCCGGACTTCTCGCCGGAGGATTTCATCGCCAAGTCGGACGCGTTGATGCGCTCGGCTCGGGCGGATGTTGCGACAAACAGAAGAACCGCGCATACGATCGATCGGATCATGTGAATCAGCTCCGCAGTTTTTCAAGCGTGAGGATCGGGCGAAGAACGCCGCACATGCCCAGCGCGCTGTCGCCGGCGGTGCGACGATTCACGCTGACGTTCGTCGTGGACGCTGATGGACGCGACAACGATTCGATCCGCTCTTGCGTAAGTCGGCCCCACGCCAGTGGACCTTGCTTTACTTGTTCCAGCAGCATGCCGGCGATCGTCGCCATCGCGCGCTGGTGTACCTCGAAGAATCGTTCCAGCTCGCCACGATACAGCAGGCGGTTTGTCGCCCACAGGTTCATGAGATGTTGATACGCACGCACGGCGGCGTCGCGTCGCTGAAGCGCGCCTTCCAAATCCAATCGCATCGGCAGCGTTTGCAATTCCTCGAATCGTTTCGGATCCTCATCGACGTCGCGCCCGAAATAGATCCGCGCTTCGCCGCGCTCGGCGAGGCCTGCGTTGCCCATCATTCCGAGGATCACGAGATCGCCGTCGCTGATCAGCCGGTGCATCACCAGCGGCGGGAAGTGAACGTATTGGCCGGTCTCGAGTGGAAGTCTTCGGTAGCCGTTGTCGAGATCGTGAAACTCAACCGCGCCGCTGCCTTGCAGGACGAAATATGCTTCATCCGTGACTGCATGCACGTGCGGGCAGCCGCTGAACAGACCATCGGGCGCGGCCCGCTGCGCGTAGACGTGAACTTCGGTCAGACCGATCCCGCCAATCAGACCGATCGGCTCGGCGTCGCCACCCGACGATTGAGGGCGATCGTCGCTCACGCGTCCAGCTCCTCGCGCCGAACCATGCGCTTCTGCGTGATCGACCGCACCATCATCTCGCAGGCGGCCATCGTCTCCAGGTTGTTCCGCACGCTCGTGCCGGGCTCAAGGCCGTCTGTGATGTAGCGGTGAAAGTCGCGCAACAGATCCGCTTCACCGTTGGCCGGCTCGAACGCGACATCCTGAAGAAGCCGCGAGCCGAACTGTTCGAGCGGGCGTTCGTTGAACGTGATCTGTTCGCCGTCGGTCACCAGCGCGCCGCGCTCGCCGTGAATCTGAATATCGAGTGAACTTCGAGCCGCATCGTGCGAGTGGATGTAATGAACGTTTGTGCCGTTCTCGAAGACGATCTGCGCGGAACTGTTGTTGTCGAACTTGTATGCCGACCAGTCCGCGTGCCAACTGAATGCGGTCATCTCTTTGATCGGTCCGAGCCAGTAAAACATGTTGTCGAAGTGATGACACGACATGTCCCAGACGCTGGCGAACGGAAACGTCAACGTGCGCGGGTTGGGTCGAACGCGATGCTGCGAGTACGTGAGATTGTGTACCTTGCCGGGATGCGCTGGCGCGGATGAATCCTGTATCGCGCGGGCGAGAGTTCGCTCCATCCGGTTGTATCGATAGTTCTGCCCGACCGCGGCGATCGCGTTTCGATCGCGCACGAGCATCGCCAGCCTCTGCGCGTTCGCCCAATCAGGCGCCATGCCTTTTTCGACGAGCACGGGCAGGCCGGCTTCGATCGCTTTGCTCGCCAGCGGGACGTGAAGCAGCGTCGGCGCGCAGATGATGGCGCAATCGACGTGGGCAAGTTTCAACGCCTCGTCGAAATCGGTGAAGCTATCCGATTCAGTCAATCCGGTGATTTGCCGCGCGCTCGCCAGTGCGTCGGCGCTCATATCGCACAGCGCCGCCGGCGTGAATCCGGTCGATTCGTTGCACAACTTCAACGGCCATTCGCCGCGGTTGGCGACGCCGACGTGTAACACGCGAAGCAGCTTTTTCTCGGTCATCGTGATCATGATACGTTCGGTTTCGTCGCGCGGAACTCATCGGCGAGTTGCTTGAACTCACTCGGGCTCCATTGGCCATCGCGATACTGGATGCGGTAATTGAACTTCAGCGA
>JACMJD010000118.1 GCA_014380825.1 Phycisphaerae bacterium
CATCACCGGATTGTACCTCAGGAGACGCATCGTGCGGATCACGGAAAAACATCAACAGCAACTGATCGATCGCGGCTACACGATCGTGCCGAATTTTCTGAGTGCGGATGAGCTGCGCGCTGCGACAGAAAACATGCTGCAATATTTTCCCACGGCCGACGAACTCTTCGCTTCGCCGCAGCGATACGGGTTCATTTACGACGACCCGGAGCATCTGCAAATCGAGTTCCCGTTCGCCGGCGATGCGCTCAACGATATATCCACGCATGCGGAGATCATCTCGTTCGCGCAGCGCACGCTCGGCACGGAAGATATCGCGCTCTCGCAGGCGGCGATCTGGGCGAAGTACGCCGGCACGGGTGATTTCGATCAGGGTTTGCACTTGGATTATCAGGGCAATACGCTCGTCGTCCCGCGCGATGACGGCGCGTTCCGGCAGATCAACATGATCCTGTATTACACCGATGTCCCCGAAGAACTGGTCCCGACATACGTCGTCCCGCAAGACAAAACCCGCGACCTCCCGCTCTGGCCCACGCATCGCCCGAAGAAAAAGAACGCCGCGCTGTACGAAAACGAACGCCCGGTCTTGGCAAACGCCGGCGATCTGCTGATCTTCTCCATGCGCACCTGGCACCGCGCCAGCGACATGACCGCAACGCGCGGTCATCGCTTCTCGCATCACTTCGTTTATCGATCAGCGCAGCACAACTTCCAAGGCTATCACCTCTGGTCGCGCATGGGCGAGAACGCGGATCTCGAACGATTCATCGCACGATCGACGCCGAAGCAACGAGAAGTGCTGGGATTTCCGAAGATCGGACATGGATATTGGAAAGCCGAGACGCTGGCGGCGGTACAATTGCGGTATCCGAAGATGGATCTGGCGTTATATCAAGGCGCAGCGAGCAAACCGGCGACAGCCAAGTCATAATCGCAGTATGTGCGATACGTTCCGCGCAACCAGATCAGCGGAGCGCGATCAATGTTTCCCGGCGCGACGATCGGGCGAATGTTGTCAGATGTTGAATCGATGGTGATCGCCGTCCACGTCCAACGATCGTTCGCGCACGCGCCCTGAAAGATTTCCCAATGACGTTTGTTATCCGCGCGGCTGAGCAGCGGCTCGCCGCTTAGTGGGTCTGCATTCGTCGAGATATAGAGAACGTTCGGATCGTGCGGATGAAGCGCGACCAGCCCCGAGTAATCTTTCTCCGCGTTGTACAGCCGACTTCCCGCATGCGCGAGTTCGCGTTCGTGCCAGCGCGTTCCGTCCGAGCGCGCGGTGTGATACCACAGATCAGTTCCCGCATCATCGCGTCGCGTGCTGAACGCGATGTATGGGTGCTCGTCGCGATCGAGATGAATCCCGATCGTCCACGCGATGCGATGCTCACCGCCGGTGTAGATTCGTGTCAGATCAGTGACCTTGATCTTCGTCTCGTTCGCGCTCGATAGCTCGCCGACGACTTCGCCATCGCTGCGATGGATCTTCCCGCCGCGGATGATGCCGTGGTAGATGCTGTTGGCCACGTCGTTCGGATGGCCTTCGGTGGCGATGAAATGGATCGTGTCGCGGCCATTGCCGGCGTAGCAGAGATACGGGCGTCGCGCGCCGCGCTCGCCGGTCGCGTGCAGCAGGCGTCCGCCGTATTTCCAGGTGTCGCCGTCGTCGTCGCTGGTGATGTAGTGCGGGTTGAAGGCGTCGCCGCGGAAGAAGCTGTAGAGCCGATCGCTCTCGGCGCGGAGGCGGTAGATGTTCTGATAACACACGCCGTGCGAACTCTTCACTTCGAGCGTCCGTTCAGGCTGCGATCCAACACGCCAGCGAATCACGTTATCGTTCGAATGCTTTGAATACATCGCGAGAAGTTGGCCATCTTCTCGCATAAACAACGCGGGCGCGTCGTGATCATCCGATTCGAATTTTTCGTGCAGTGTCGTCGTGCGTGAGGCGCCGTTTTTCAGATCGACCGATGTGACGTTCAGATCGCCGCTGGGGCTCGCGACGCTGCCGAAGAACAACTGATCGCCATGCACGATCGCCCGCTCATCCTGAAACCAGCACCAACCGCCGTTCGGATTGAGCACGCGAATGTCGCTCATGACTTGGCCATGATGAACAGGTAATTGAACCCGCGCAGAAAGAAGTTTCCCTCCTCGGCGGCCTTGCGGTAGTTGCCCATCTCCAGCGTCTTGTTGTGCCGCGTGACCGCGACGATGTCGAGCGGCCTAAATCCGACCTTCGTCATTCGCGCGAATAAGTCGAAACCGATCGGGTAGAACTTGTCCGGATGCACGTAGCTGTCGCTCACGTACAGCGCGAGCACCTTGCCAGGCTTGAGTACGCGATGCGCCTCGCGAAAGGCCTGCTCCATCGCGTCGTAATATTTCGGATCGCCTGCATCCAGCTTGCCGACGTCGCGCGGATCGTCGCCGTAGTCCAAATGTGTCCCGTAGGGCGGATCCATGAAGACGAGGTCGACTTTGTTCGTCAACTCCGGCGGAAGTTTCTTCGCATCGACGCGGAAAATATCCTTCCGCGTCGAATGCACGTCGTAACCGAGCGCCTTTCGATTCAGATCGCGGGCAACGTCGAGCGTTGTGCCGCTGCCGCAGAATGGATCGACGACGAGTTCGCGTTCCTTTGTATATCGCTGCAGCAAATTCCAGATGATGTAACTCGGCGTCGCGCCCTTGTATCCTGGCAGACCTTGGTGGGTATCGCCGTAATCCTGTGATGGGTAATCCCACAGCGTCGTGACCTGAAGCCGCAGCGGCGGCTTCTTCGCGTTAGCGCGGGCGGGGGGCGAGTGTGGGTGGCGCTGGGTCATTGGCTAGAGCAATCCTTCAAGCTCATCTACTAGTTGCCCAAACAGCTTCATCGCTGCATTCACCGGTGCTGGTTTTTCCATGTCCACACCCGCATCCCGCAGCAGATCCAGTGGCCACTTGCTGCCGCCGCCTTTTAGGAAGCTTAAGTACGCGTTGAGCTCGCGTTGGCCGCCGTTCAATACGCGCTGGCTGAGGGCGATTGATGCGCTTAAGCCAGTTGCATATTTGTAGACGTAGAAGGCTCGGTAAAAATGCGGGATGCGCAGGCATTCCAGCTCCAGATCGCTGTCGATCGTGAAATCCGGGCCGAAGTACAGATCCAGCAGCTTGCGATATTCTTTGCGGAGCGTGTCGACGGTCAGCGGCTCGCCTGCTTCGACCAGCGTGTGCGTCACCTTTTCGAACTCCGCGAACATCGTCTGCCGGACAATCGTCCCGCGGATTTCGTCGATGCGCATGTTGATCAGATACGCCTTCTCCTTCGCGGTCTTCGCGCGGTCCATCAGATATTGCGCCAGCAACTGCTCGTTGAACGTGCTGGCCACCTCCGCGACGAAGATCACGTAGTGCCAGTATTGATACGGCTGATTGCGGCTCGAAAAGTAGCTGTGCATCGAGTGCCCGGCCTCGTGCGCGAGCGTGAAGACGTGATTGAGCACGCTCGGCTGATAGTTCATGAGGATGTACGGCTTGCCGTCGAAGCTGCCGCTGCTGAACGCGCCGCTCTGCTTGCCGGCGTTGGGATATCGATCGCACCAGCGCTCGGTGGTTAATCCTGCTTTGAGCGCGCTGCAATATTCCTCGCCAAGCGGCTCGAGCGAATCGACCACGACCTTCACGGCCTGGTCCCACGTGTGATGTTTGTCGATCTCGCTGAAGATCGGCACGTACGTGTCGTATTGGTGGATGTCCTTCAGCTTCATGGCCCGGCGGCGCAAATCGTAGTAGCGATGAACCGATTTGAGATTCGCGTGCACTGAATCGATCAGGTTGTCGTAAACGCTGATCGGAACGTTGTCCGAGAACAGCGCAGACTCTCGCGCGGATTTGAAATTGCGGGCCTTGGCGTAATAAACGTCGCGCTGGTTTGAGCCGTTCAACGTCGCGGCGATCGTGTTCTTGTGCGCATCGTATTGAACGTAGAACTTCCGAAACGCTTCCTCGCGCACCTTTCGCGCGGGCGACTGGAGAAACGCGCTAAGCGATGAATGGCCCAGCTCGATTTGCTCGCCTTTTTCGTTCTTGATGCTCGGCCATTTCAGATCGGCATCGTTCAGTTGTCGAAACGCCTGGCTCGACGCCTCGGACATCTGGCCCTGCATGGCGAGCAGTTCTTCTTCGTGTTTGGTGAGGGTGTGCGGACGGTAGCGGAGGATTCGTTCCAGATCCCATTTCCATTCCGCCAGCTCGCGCGACTGCATGAACTTGTTGATGGTCGCGGGTTTGATTGCCAGGATTTCCGGCCGGATGAAGCTCGACAGCTCCGCCGCGCGCGTGGCGACGTGCTGAAATCGGCCGCGCATGCGCTGGGCGTCGCTGTTGGATTGATCTTCCGTGCAGCGAAGATTCGCGTAGACGCCCAGGCGTTCGCCGGCGCGGTCGACGGATGAATCGAACTGTAAACACGCCGCCAGCATTTCGGCGCTGGCGCCGAGCTTGCCCTTGAATCTCTCGTAGCCGGGAATCTGCTTGTCCCATCTCTTGAACGACTTTTCCCAATCCGCGTCGGACTTAAAGAGGCTGTTGAGATTCCACGTATCCTGCGATTTCACTTTGCTGCGTGGCGGAAGCGATTTGATCTTGGTCATGTCGAAAGTTTTACGGTTAAGATGCGGTCATGGCAAAGACCTGGCGGCACGCGGTGGTGGGTGTTGGCGTTGTCGGCGATTGGCACGCGCGGGTGATTCCGCAGATTCCCGGTTCGAGTCTCGTGGCGGTGGCCGACCCGTTGACCGATCGCGCGAAAGCGTCGCTCGAGAAACACAAGCAGCCCAATACGGCGGTTTTCAGCAGCCTCGAAGAATTGCTGCGCGCGACGGGCGACAAAATCGATGTCGTTCACGTGTGCACGCCAAGCGGCGCGCATCTGGAACCGGTGATCACGGCGCTCAACGCGAAGAAGAACGTCATCTGTGAGAAGCCGATGGAGATCCAACTCGATCGGATCGATCGCATGATCGCAACGGCCAAGCAAAACAATGTGCGGTTGGCAGGGGTTTTTCAGAATCGATGGAATCGGGCGAATCGCCAGCTCAAGCTGGCGGCCGACGAGGGACGATTCGGGACGATCTCGTACGCCGGCTGCCACACGCCCTGGTATCGAAGCGACGAATATTATCGCGACGGCGGATGGCGCGGGACTCATGCGCTCGACGGTGGCGGGGCGATCATGAACCAGTCGGTTCATGCGGTCGATCTGCTGCAATGGATCGCCGGGCCGGTGAAGACGGTGAGCGCGTTCGCGGGGAGTCGGATTCATGCCGAGATCGAAGTCGAAGACACGTTGGCGTGTTCGCTGCAATTCGCAAGCGGCGCGTACGGCGTGATCATGGGCTCAACGGGCATGTGGCCGGGCGTGTCGGTGCGGGTCGAGGTCGGCGGCGCGAATGGGACCGCCATCTCCGAAGACGGACTGAAAACCTACAAGTTCCGCGACGAGCGGCCGGAAGATCAGCAGATCGTCGACCGCCTGACACCCAACGGCCCGCAATCCACCGGCGGCGGATCAAGCCCGACCGACGTCCCGGCCGACCTGCACCTGCAAAACATCGACGCGATCCTGCGCGCCTGGGAATCAAACCGCGACGCCGAAACCAATGCCGCGGAGTCGCGCAAAGCTGTCGCGATCATTCTGGCAATGTATGAGTCTGCGAAGAAGGGCGGCGTTCCTATCGCGGTGGCATGATCTTTGTACTGACCTCTCGTAACTCTTACGAAAGGTCAGTCATGGGTAACGAAGACAGAGCCGCGGGAAAGATCAAGCAGGTCAAAGGCAAAGCCAATGACATCGCCGGCGCCGTGACCGGAAACACCGGCCAGCAGATCAAGGGCAAGGTGCAGAAGGCGGTTGGCAAGGTACAGGAGAAGCTCGGGAAGAAGACGGATTAATTACGTGATTACGTGATTACGTGAGAATGCAAATCCTCACGTAATCACGTAATCCCTCGTCACCTTAACTCACGTCATGCTCACGCGCGTCCGTAAATGTACTCGTTCAGATACTCGATCGTCGCTTCCTGATGCACGACGTGATACGCGTTCACGTCGCCGATCGATACCAAT
Organism: Phycisphaerae bacterium; assembly: GCA_014380825.1. The sequence goes on from JACMJD010000118.1 coordinate 6,118, forward strand.
CCCATCAGCTTTCCCTGATCGCAACACACCGGCACATGACGCACGCGCTTCTGTTGCATGATGGCGCTGACGTCGTCCATATCGGTTTGCGGCGTACACGTGATCACGTCGGCGGTCATCACTTCCCCAACCGTCGTGGTGGCCGGGTCGCGCTGCTCGCCTACCACTCGGCGAAGCACATCGCGCTCCGTGAACATCCCGACGACCGCTCCATCGGCCATCACCACCAAGGCACCAAGCTTGTGCTGGTTCATCTTGTTCGTAGCTTCCAGGACGGTCGCATCGGGCGACGTCGAGTGAACCATCGAACCCTTTTTGGAAATGATGTCCGCAACGGTGGGCATGGAAAGACTCCTCTTTGGTTGAAAACACTCCGCGGCGTCTGACTGACCAACGATCCGAGATATGCGTACGGCGTAGGCACAAGGATTATGCAGTTGGCTGTTCGACAAATGCAACATTGTGAATTTAATCTCTTAGTCGCGTGTGGATTGGGTGTTGCTGGCGGCAGGTTGCAAGTCGAAGCCCGTTGTCGATGATGCCCGTCGCAAGGTGCGATAACCACTACAAACCGCAACGAGCAACCCGCAACTGGCAACAATCATGTCTTCACTCCCCGTCATCGCGATCGTCGGCCGGCCAAACGTGGGGAAGAGTTCGCTGTTGAACGCGATGGCCGGGAAGATGATCAGCATCGTGCAGGACACGCCGGGCGTCACGCGCGATCGCGTCTCCACGCCGCTGCCGATTGGTGATCCGCCGAGATATGTCGAGCTCGTCGACACCGGCGGATACGGGTTTGACGATTCGCAGGGGCTCACCGAGCACATCAAGCATCAGATCGAGATCGCGATGAGCCGGGCCGACCTGGTCATGATGATCGTCGATTGCGAAGACGGGTTGACCAGCGCGGACGAAGAGATCGCGCTGATGCTTCGCCGCAAGAGCATCAAAACGATTCTGCTCGCGAACAAGGCCGACAGCGAGAAGGCGGACACATCGCTTGCGGAATTCGCGCGCCTTGGCTTCGGCACGCCCATTGGCGTCAGCGCCAGGAGCGGGCGAAACATCGACGATATATTTGACGCGATCGCGAAGAACGTTGACCTGAGCAAAGCGCCGTCCGAGCTCCCGCAGCCGCAGCTGATGGTTGCGATCGTTGGCAAGCGAAACGCCGGTAAGAGCACGCTCGTCAACTCGATTGCGATGACCTACGAAAGTGATTCGGAGCGAGTGATCGTCTCGGAAGTGCCGGGCACGACGCGCGACAGCGTCGACGTGCGCTTCGAGAAAGACGGCAAAACGCTTATCGTCATCGACACGGCCGGCGTGCGAAAAAAGCGTCACATGGTGACGAACGATATCGAGTTCTACAGCTACCATCGCGCCCAGCGATCCATCCGCCGGGCGGATGTGGTGATGATGCTGGTCGATGGTTCGGATCACATCAGCGAGCCGGATAAAAAGCTGGCGCAATACATCGCCGAGGAGTACAAACCGGTAATTCTGGTCGTCAACAAGTGGGACCTGGTTCTCGACAACGCCCGCAAGCAGGCGGAAGAGAAAGGGACGGGATTCGAGGCGGACCTGCTGATGGAAGAGTTCGGCGAATACCTCGCGCAGGAGGTGAAGCATCTCGACTACGCACCCGTCGCGTACATCACCGCGAAAGAGGGAAAGAACGTTCAGGTGATCCTGGATCTGGCCCAGCACTTACACAAACAGGCGACTGAGCGCGTGACGACTGGCCGGTTGAACCGCGCGGTCGAGCAAATTTTCCAGGAACGACTGCCGAGCAATCCGAAAGGCCATCGCGTGAAGGTTTACTACGCGACGCAGATTGGCATCTCGCCGCCGACCATCGCGGTGGTCGTTAACAATCCAGACCTGGTAAACGAATCGTATCAGCGGTTCATGATCAACCGATTTCGCGAGCTGCTGCCGTACGCCGAAGTGCCGATCAAGCTGCTGGTCCGCCCCCGCAAGGGACGAACGGGTGACGAGGACGAGATGAACACCGATCGCGGCGCGAAGCAGTCGAGCGCGCGCCCGGCGAGGAGTCGTTCCGAGCGCAAGCGCGCGAACGCCGCGAACCGCCAGGCGGTGGCGGGGTCTGCGGGCATCCGACACGTCAAGAAGCGATCCGGCGGCGTGAGTGCCGAAGGCAAACGCGCCGGCGCCAAAAAACTCGCCCTCGCCAAAGCCCGCGGCAAGAAGCCGCGACGCAGTCCGCGAAAGGCGTGAGCGAGCACGATCCTCGCACAATCCTCGCAACCGTGTCATCCTTGAGGTACCCCGAAGGATCTCGGGCGGCGAACGGTGGCTCCTTCCCGAGATCCTTCGGAGTACCCCAGGATGACAAATCTCTAGCATGCCAACGCTTTTACGTGGTCTGCAGTCGATCTGAAGTTCTGCGCTCCCTTCGTCCGATAATGTTCAAGTGACGAACTCGCGCCTGATCTCCGCTCTGGTCGAATCCGACAACGAGGCCGCTGATGATTTGCTGCTGGAAGCGCTGCGGGTTGGCAACGAGGCTGAGAAATCCATCGCGCTCGATGCCCTGATGGAACGCGAAACGGTGCGTGGCCTGGGCGGGGTCATCGGGCAATACGGGCAGCTCAGCGATTCGCTGAAGCTGATCGTCCTGCGGAGCATCAAGCAGTTCCATCACGCCCTGCGCGAATGTGGCCGAAGCAACGATTTTGAGCGACGGATCGCAGCCATGAAGCTGATCGCGATGGGCCGGCAAGGGAAGCTGGCGTACGTCCTCTCTGAAAATCTTCACGACACCGATGAGAAGCTGTCACACACCGCGTGCGAAGCGATGGTGGCGCTGGCGCGATGGGTGGCCACCGAGACGCGGTCGCTGCAAAAATCGTTCGCCGATCGTGACTCCAAGGAAATTGCGAAAACTTATCGCGAGCTGATCGACAATCGGCCAGAGATCGAGGCCGCCGTCGCGCGAGCGATGGATGTGCATCGTGGGAAACACGGCCAGGAATTGCTCCGCGCGTCGCTGCTGCTGTGCGATTGGCCGCAAAGCAAAACGCTGGCGATTTTGCACACGACCAAGCACGGCGGGCAGTCGCCGATGGTTCGCCGGCTCCAGCAACCGCCTGCGAGCGAGCAAGTCGAAGCGTTCCTCCTCGGCGCCAGTCATGGCGGACTGCGATCGCACTTCGGAATCGTCTTCTCGCATATCGACGAAGCGCCGGTGCTCGATGCATTGCTGCGCAAAACGCATTGGCTGAAAGATCATCAGATTCAGTTGTGCATGCATCAGGTAACGCGTGGCACGTGGTGGTTCGAGCACGATCTGATCCGCGACATCGAACGCCGGCCACCTGCCGATGCGGCGATCGTCGCGGAATGGCTGGCGGTGTCGGGCATGCACGATGTGATGCAGGATTCGCACTTGTCGCGCGTGCTCGATCACGTGCGCGAGTCGCTGCCCGCGAGACTGCGGCTGCTCCGCATCGCGATGAATCGCCGTAAGGGTGCATCGGTCACGTTGATCCGCGCGTTCCTGAACGATCCTGATGAGCGTTTGCAGCGCATGGCCGCGCGGGAATTTGTTCGGCGCAAGCCGGCGGATTACGAGAACGCGCTGTTGCAGATGATGACGTCTTCGCCGCAGAGCGTGCGGCAGGTGATCAGCCGGGCGATCGGTCAGGTTGGCTTCGATCATTTCTGGAACCACTTCGATCGCATGGAAAGAGCCACCCGCAAGCAAGCCGGCCGGGCGATGTTAAAGCTGTTGCCCGATGCGTTGCAGCGTCTCGCCCGCCGATTGCAGAGCGGGCCTGTCGAGCAACGGATCAAAGCGATGACGGTCGCGAGCGATCTGGATCTTTCCGTGCAACTGCGCAGCTCGATCGAGCCGCTGTGTGCGCATCCGAACGCCAAGGTGCGATCGAAAGCCATCAGCGTGCTGGGCGATGTGCCGACGGTCGATTCGGACGTGCTGCTTGACCGGGTCTTGAACGATCAGGATGCGCGCGTGCGCGCGAATGCGATCGAAGTGCTCGAAGCGAAGCGCAAAACCGAATACGTCCCGCTGCTGGCCCAGCGCGCCCGATCCAGCCACAACCGCGAACGCGCCAACGCGATCAAGGCCATGCACAAGATGAAAGTCGGCACGGCCAGCACTTCGCTGCTGCTGATGCTGCGCGACGATCGCAGCGAACATCGCATCTCCGCCTTGTGGGCCCTTCGACAAATCGGCTGGTGGCAACTGATCAACGAAGTCGGACGATTGGCGAAGGAAGATCCGAACCTGCGCGTGCGCAGATATGCGATGGGCGTGCTGCGGAATGTGGCGGAAGTCATGCAGGCAAAAAAAGACGCCGGCGCGGTGAGGAGTGCGGGATGAGAACAAAACACGTTCACCACGGAGACACGGAGACACGGAGACGAGCAAG
>JACMJD010000119.1 GCA_014380825.1 Phycisphaerae bacterium
GATTTGGGAAAGATCACGCGGCGCTTGAAGCCGCGTGGTTTTTGGAACGTGCGATGCGCGACGCTGCGTGAAGCGGATCAAAAATCGATGTCGACATTAAATTGATTCAGCCAGTCACAAAAAAACGCGCATTCGAATTTCAATTTGTTGTCGTTGATGCACTCACTGATGCTAAATCTTCGGGGTTTGATCGAAATAGAACTGGTGCAGTGCAGCACAGGTAGTTCTTTCCAACAATTAAACGTTCTGCTAATTATTCTGTTCAACGACGGAGGCAGATGTGGACCTTGCCTTAAAATTCAATGTACTCGCCGTGTTCGCAGCTTTTGCATTCGTTAGCGCCATTTTGATCGGCGCGTTTTAAAAACAAATAATAAGCATCACTGTTGTCATGGCCGGGGCTTCCCCGGCCATCAACGTTTTAGAGGCTCGCTCTTTGTAGCCCGGATGGAGCAGTCGCGACATCCGGGAATCGGGCGGATCGATCGCGAAATTCCAATCCTGGATTCGCTTCGCTCAATCCAGGCTACAATAGAAAAACGCGCACTCTTACTCCGCCGCTTGCAGCGCCGGACGATAATTCAAAATCGGCGCAAGCCAACACCGCTATCGCGCGCTACCATCGCTCCGGGCCTGCTCATTCATCAGCGGCGTAATGCGTCGCACCGCGACGCGCCGGTTGGCGCGCTCAGACTCGTCGGTCGAGACCTTGAGGTGTTGCTCACCATAGCCCTGCGTCACTAGGTTTTCAGCGGGAACTTGGAACTGCTCGGTAAGCGCCACCGCAATAGCCTCGGCGCGGCGGTCGGACAGCGATAAATTGTCTTCGTCTGGTCCAACCGCGTCGGTATGGCCTTCAATCATGAACACCTCGCGCGGGTCGCGTTCGATCACGCGGTTGAGGCCCTCGGCGATCGCCGTGAGCCGGTCGACCTGCTCTGGCGCGAGCTGCCAGGATCCGGTCTCGAACGTGATGTCGAGGTCGACTCGTGGCATGCGCTCGCGCAGCGGCGCGCTGTAACGAACTTGATCGAGCGTGTAGCGCCGCTCCAGCCGTTCCACCGGCGGCGCGATGAACACCTCATAAATGTCGGCCGGTCTGGCGCGATCAGCTTCCAGGATGTAGCGCTCGCGCGGAATGCGGATCACCGGTGGCGGCAACTGGACAAAAATCGAGTCGGCGCGCGGCCCGGCGAAGCTGTTGTCGATGATGACGACATCGCGCCCGCGCTGATCACGGCGCAGACGACGGACCAAGTGGCCGTCCGAGTCGGTAATGGAGACGATGCTCACGCCGTTAGCGCGTAGCACGATGGTCTCGGTGTTGGCGCCGCGACGTTCGACGCGGACGTTCCGGGCGTCAATGGCGAAGCGGCTGGATTCATTGTGGCGAATGATGGTCCGGTCGCCTTCGCGAATGATGGTCCGATCGGCTTCGCGGATGAACACGCGATTGCCTTCGCGCGTTTCGGTCCGCTCCTGGCGAATTTGATCGATCCGGCGGGTCGATTGCTGACCGTCGCGGCGCAGGAATTCGCGGGCGTCGCGGGTCTGCACGGGCGGCGGCACCACGGCCGGGTTGCTGCTTTGCGCGGCCGGTGGGCTGCTTGGTTGCTGTGCCGTGGGCGAAGTGGGGGCCTGTTGCGGCTGTGCGGTGGGCGACGCGGGGGCCTGTTGCGA
>JACMJD010000120.1 GCA_014380825.1 Phycisphaerae bacterium
CTGCGTCCGCCCTTCGAGAGGTTGTGCAGCTCGACGTCGCTCGTCATCAGTTCTGCAAAGCCCAGGCCCCAGCCGGCTTTGTCGGTAACGGTTGAATCGCCCGCAAGCACGATGCGAACTTTATCCGCAGCGTGCAACGGCATGTTGAACATCAGTAGTGCAGCAAACACTGTCATGCAGAGCGGTACTCCGCGAAGCATCTGGCCTGACATGTGAAGCCAGATCCTTCGCGGAGTACCGCTCTGGATGACAGGCTGTCGCGAAAAGTGAGATGTCATTTCGCACCATCGATCGCTACCAGCACGCTCTTCTCGCCATGCTTCGCGCACCACTTGGGATACTCTTTCAGCACCTTCTCGCCGAATGGTCGCAGCCACGCGTAGCCGCTGCGGCGCTCCAGCTCGATCTCGGCCAGCGAATATTTCTTCAAACCGTCGCGCCCGCAGAAGAACGGCCGATTCGTATCGATCTCGTAAAACCGCGCCCAGATCGGCGGGGCTGATGCATCATCGACGACGACCTGATCGTAACCCTTGGGCGCTTTGTCATTCGGCTCGCGTACGACTTTCTTCCCGGTGATTTTCGATCGATCGAACCACGCCACGGCCGAATGGATCGCCCGCTTCGCATCGTCGCTCGGTTTGTCCAGGCTCATCAGCAGGATGGCGATGGTCGCGCTCTCGCTTCCCGCGATGGAAGGCAACTCATACGTGCGCGCCTTGGTCGGTTGAAGCGTTTGCGCATCGTACTGCTGACACCAGCCGACGAGTTTTCCATCCTGCTTGAGCTGGGTCTTCAAGATGCAGTCGATCCCGCGCTCGAACGCAGTCTTCGCCTTCTCTCGTCGTGCGGCGTCGACGAACGCGAAGTCGCTGTGGTTCTCGTAAATGTCTTCCATCAGCCGCAGCACGTTCGCCATCGCGTCGTCGTTGAACGTGATGTCTTTGCCATAATCCTTCGGCAGCGGAAACCGCTGTGGGAATCCGCCATTCGGATATTGCATCGAGATCAGGTAATCGAACCCGCGATTGAACGCGGCAAGCACTTCCGCTCGCGGCTTAGCGGTTTGTGCGCGGGCGAGCGAGCGGACTTCGGTGTACGTCGCATCGTTGTCGATCGTGGACGATTCCCATCCCGCTTCGACCATTTCGTTCTCGCGCGGCATTCGCCCGACGTCGTACGCCTTGTGCCAGCCACCCTGCGGCATCTGCCAGGCGATGATGTGACCGACGATCCGCTGGCCCTCGTCTGTCGCGTACCAAGCGGCGTCTTTGTCGCGCAGATCGGTGGCCGTGATTTTCTTCGGTGATTGCTGTGCGAACGAAACGTTCGCGAGCAGTGCGATGATCAGAATCGAAGCGGATGTTTTCATATGCGAAACTCCGAGTTCATGAAGAAGACACGCGAGGCGGCGCGACGACGGTCGGCGAGACGGGTTGTTCGGTTGTCAGCGCCGCGCCGCGCGCTTCAGCGGGAATCGCTGCATCTTTCTGAGGCACGCGGCCGTCGTCATTCGCGTCGCGCTTCATCGTGCGAAGGTCGTGAAAGAACTGAAAGATGTCGCGCACGCCGCCGATGCCGAACCACACGAGCGTGACGATCGCGATGACGAACGGGAACGCGATCGCCGTGATCATCCAGTAATGTGCCCACCACGAGACCGGCCAGCCGTTGATGAACAGGTTCCAGAATGAGATGACGAGGTTGATTGCCAGGAGCACGATCGACCACCAGAAAATGCCGGCGGACGCGAGCTTGTCGGTGAACGTGAAGTGGTGATCGAACTTCAGGATACTGCGTAGGCGGAATCGTTCGCGCAGCGGCGTCGGCAGCTCGCGTGATTCGCCGGCCAGCGCATATTGCCCGCGATGCAGCATGCGATCGAGGTCGAACTCTTGGCGAGACGTCATCAGCGAAACGACGACGAATACCGTGATCGCTACACACGCGGCGAAGAACGCCATCTCGATTCCGTTGAACCAGAACACCGGCGGCAACGTGATGCCGGCGAAGGGCGATCCAACTTTCGAGATGATCCATTGCCACGAGGTCTTGTTAGAAAGCCCGATGCCGATCAGCGACAACGCCGATCCGGTGACCGCCGCGCTCCAGGCGGCGGATGTCGTCGCCTTCTTCCAGTACAGCCCGCCAATGATTGCCGCGCCCGCACCGCCGGTGAACACGCCCGCGGTCAGCGCCCACCACAGGGCGATGTACTGCGTTTGTTGAAAGAGCAGGCTGAACGCGAACGCGAACATCGCCACGCCGATCACCGCGACGCGCAGCGCCCAGATATGCTGCCGCGGCGACAACGGTTTCTTCCGAAGCGGCAAGATCACATCCTGAATCAGAATGCTGCCCCACGAATGCACGTGCCCGCTGTCGCCGGCGAGCAATCCCATCACCATCATCGAGACGAACAACCCCTTCACGCCGATGGGCAACAGATGACTGAGCGCGATTGGAACGGTCATCTGGCGCTGGATGTAGCCGTCCTTGATCGAAGCAATCTCCTGCGTGATCGGTGCGGCCTGGGCGGCGAAATCCGGGTGCTTCATGTACGTCAGCGCGCAGATGCCCAGGAGCAAAATCATCAGCATCCGTGCGTAGTTTCGCCAATGGCCAAGCACGTGGCCCATGCGCGATTCGTGCGGCGTGCGTGCGGCGCTGTTGAAGCCCTGCTTGTTCTGCAGCGCCATCGTTGTGTACACGGTGATCAGCAGCGCCATCGCCACGTACGCGATGTTGAAGTCATCCACCTTGCCCGCATCGAACGGGTTGATGTGCGAATAGCCCGGCGCGTTGTCGCTCATTACCTGCACGACCTGAGACCAGCTCACCACGAAGAACGCGGCGATCGCGACCACGATGTAAATCGCATGCGACAAGATTCCTTCGACGCAGTCGCTCACCATCAGCGTCACTTGCCCGCCCACCAGGATCATGAAGACTGTGCAGGTGAGATACCCCAGCATGATCAGCGCGAACGTGGGCACGGCGAACGATCCGATGTTCACGGCGTGCGGAAGTTGCAGGAAGTAAATGAAGAACCGCGCGCTGACGGCGGGAAAGATCCCGTAGTTCAAAATGCCGGAGAGAAACGCCAGCGCGCCCATGTACAACCGGAAGCGGCGGCTGTAGCGGATCTCGAAGAACTGCGCGAGCGTCATCGCGCGCGTCTCGCGAAACCGGTAGATAACAAATCCGGTGATGCCGACCAGCAGCAGGGCGGGGACGGAAATCTTTTCCCAGAAGTTCAGCACGAAGCCGGCGATCAGCACCATCTCGAACTTCGACATGGTATTGGCCAGGCCGGAATCGGATTCGCCGCGCGCGTTGGCGAGGAGATATCTCCCCGCGCAGCGGCCGGCGGAGAGAAAATCGGCGACACTCTTCACATATCGTTGGGTGTAGACGGCGAACACCAGCACGAGCAGGATCGGGGCGATGACCAGAACCCAGTCGATCCACTGCATGCGAATCACGCTCGTTAAACGAATCGCTCCGGCTGCCGTCGTTGTGAAATCACTCCGCCTGGTGTGATTCTCATCGCGACCTACAGAATAGGCAAGAAACAACGCTGCTCAAGCCTCGAAGGTTGCGTTCTTTCGCCATTGTCTTTAGTGATTGCGGCGGGTGCCGAAATGGGGTTTGGATCGCCGGTTTACGGCGGGTATCGTGCGCGGATGCTGATCGAGCGAGTGGGATTCATCGGCGCGCGCGGGCACACGCACTACGTGTTCAGCGGGCTGGAGCGTATGCCCAACGTGCGGTTGACCGTGCTTGCGGATGGCGCGCCGGACTGTCCGGTTGCCCCGGTTGCGAAGTGGTGCGCGGAGCACCGACATGAACCGGAGATGTATCCCGACTGGCGCGACATGTTGGATCGCGCAAAGCCGCAAGCGGTTGTCGTGTGTGGTCCGTTCGAGCAGCGTACGACGATGGCGATCGAAGCGATCGAGCGCGGCATTCACGTGTTCGTCGAAAAGACCGCAGCGCTGACTTTTGAAGATCTCGAGAAGCTTCGCGCCGCTCATCGAGCGCATCCGAGCGTTCACCTCGCCTGCATGATGGGGCATCGCTACGAACCGGGGATTTACACGGCTGCGAAACTCATCCGCGAAGGAGCGATCGGCGACGTTCGACTCTTCAACGCGCGCAAGAGCTACAAGCTCGGAAAACGCGATGCGTTTTACTCATCGCGCGACACGTACGGCGGCACGATCCTGTGGGTCGGCTCGCACGCGATCGACTGGATTCTCTGGATGAGCGGCCAGCGGATCACATCCGTGTTCGCGTCGCACTCGGCCGATCACAACGACAACAATGGCACGATGGAACGATCCGCCGCGTGCCTCTTCGAGCTGACGAATGGCGCGATAGCGACGGCAAGCCTGGATCTGTTTCGACACGCCAACGCCCCGACGCACGGCGACGACTGGATTCGTGTCGTCGGCACGGCCGGCACGATCGAAGCGAAGAGCGGGGCGGTCACCCTGATCAACGCGAACAACGATGGCGGCAAGCCGGTTGAAGTCGCGTGTGATCGGCAGATCTTCGTGGACTTCATCCAGGGCATTGAAGGCGTCCGCTCGCCGTTGATCGATGCGGCGCAGACACTCGCTTTGACCGAAGCATGTTTGATCGCCCGACAATCAGCGGACGATCGGTCCGTCCTGCGGCGGCAGGTCGGATACTAGCTGCCGCCCTGAGCTTGCCGCTACTGGGCGTCGGCAGCGTGTCGATGGTTGATTGGTACACGCAGAACCTCGAAGGCGTGGATGGCAAGATGATCGAGCGAGGGCCGAAGTTTCCGGCACAAGCCCAATACGAAGCCGCCCGTCGCGCCGCCACCCGTGCATCCGATTGAGGTCAGGCTCAAAGCGAAAAACTTAACCCTCGGCCTAACCAAAAGGGGTGGATTCGGAAAGATCGGCGAGGACTTCGGCGGACTCCACGATGCAGTGATCGACGTGATCGCGCCGCGCAAGGAAACATCGAAATCCAGCGGTGAACCTGCGGTTTTTGACGCTCAACTGGGAATCGGCTATCGTTCCGCGTCCACTTGGAGAGGTGGCAGAGTGGTTGAATGCGCCGGTTTCGAAAACCGGTCTGCCCGCAAGGGTAGCGGGAGTTCGAATCTCCCCCTCTCCGCTGAAAGTCATTGTGTTTTCACAACTTACGGCCCGCTCAACACTTGGTGATTGAGCGGGCCGTTGTTTTTGGTGATTGCCCTGAAGTTGCCCTGCGCTCCGCAGCGTCCTCGCGTGTGGTGTGTTTTGCCATCTAGGTTAGCGGTACTGAAGCACTCGTCTGGAGCGAACCCGAGCATCAGCGACCGTAATGAGCAGGAAGCAGCTGAGGTGCTGGCCGTTGAATTGGCGACAATGCTTGACGAGGTAAAGCGGGTGGCTCCGGTCTGGAACCCAGATCTCGACGATGGAATCGTATTGGTTTTGTCGCCCCTCTGGCGGCTTTTTCCTCAGCATCGCGCGTGGCAGAACGAACTGAAAGCCCGGTGGGATGATCTGTGCGCGGGCAAGTACGACTGGAGCCATCTCGCCATGCGCCTTTGGCCAGAGCGCGTCGTGCCGAAATGCACCGAAGACCTCAGCCTCGCCATCGCGCATAGATTGGACCAAATTCTGTGGGACGAAAACAAGACTGAGCGGGCCGAAGAAGCGGGAACGGAAAGCGCAGCAGGGAATGATCAGGCCGAGATGTACGATGGTGGCGTAGAGGAAGAAAGGCCAAAGAAAAAGGCCAAGCGCGCAAAGAGAGCCCCGCGCTGGACCCTGAAGCCGGCGGTGAACAAGAAGCTCATCGACCAGCTAATTGCCGACCGAACCAACCTCACGGTGAAGGACGCGCTAAAGAACCTGCTCGAAGCCCCAATGCCCGGCGGCAACGCCCCACGCGCGCCCGCCGCGCCCAAGGCACCGAAGCGAGCGAAGAAGGCCGCAGTGGAGGGATTGTTCTGACCGTGGCTGCGACGACACGATTTCTCGGGGGGAAGCAGGTGTGGGAGGAGTTGCGAACGCGATCCTCCTCTGCCAAGGGCGCTTTGTTGGCTGCAGTCGCGTATTTCGGCAAAGACGGTTGCGATCTTCTTCCCCTCAAGAAGGGCGACACGCTGCTGGTGGACATGAGCCTCGGCGCTGGAGGAGTTTCATCTTCTGTGGGACAGCGTGGACAAGGCAACGAGTGGCACGAAGCCCGCTCCTAAGCTCATCACGGATTGTCGCTCGTGTCCGTTCTTCGGCTGCGCTTGCCTCGGAAAGGACGTGCGCCACTCGATCTTCTGCCTTCCGCGACTGCACACCAACTCCGTTCGGCAGCTCTCGGAGAATGCAATCATCAACGTGCTCGACGTACCCCAAGGGTTCAGGCTCACGCCTGGTCAGATGCGCGTGGTCGATTGCGTTCGTTGTGGAGATCCGTTTGTCTCGACCGCACTGGCAAGCCAGTTCGAGGGACTCGAATGGCCAGTGCATTACCTGGACTTCGAGACAGTGATGACGGCGCTACCACTTTACGACGACCTCGCGCCATATACGCAGATCCCCACGCAATACTCACTTCACCGGCGGCGCCAGCCCGGTGGCCCGCTCGAACACGCGGAGTATCTTGCGGATCCCGAGCGTGACTGCCAGGAGGAACTGGCCGAGCGACTTCTCGGCGATTGCGGCGAGAAGGGAAGCGTCGTGGTTTACTCGTCATTCGAGAAGACACGGATAAACGCGCTCGCGGCGCGGGTTCCAAGGTTGTCCAAACGGCTGCTGATGTTGACGGAGCGGCTGTTCGATCTGTTGCTGGTGGTCCAGGAGGGCTATTACCACCCCGACTTCGGCGGCAGTTTCTCCATCAAGGTCGTACTACCCGTCCTCGTGCCTGAGTTGCGATACGATGGTCTGGCGGTTGGGGATGGCGATGCGGCGGTTGCGCGGTTTGCGAAGATGGCAATGGGGATGTATGCGCCGGCGGACAGAGATCAAGTGCGGCGCGATCTGCTCGCGTACTGCGAGATGGACACGCTGGCGATGGCGCGACTTCATCAGAGACTCTTGGCCGTCGCGATGCGACCCTGCGCTGGCGGCTAGCCGACGTGCGGCACGTACGGACAATTCGTTTTGCTCAACAGGCGAGATCAGATGCTTATACAGGAGCTACCGAATAGCCCGACCACGGCCGAGCAAGTCCTTTCCGGTGCGATGCCCAAAGGAGGCTTGGACCTACTCGGTCTCCGAGCGCCCGCCGAAACCGTTGCCATGGCGCTATTGGATGGGGTGACAACGGTCACGCCTCGTACGCGATATTTCGCAATCCGCGCATGGATCATTAAGCGATATCTCGATCTCGCCGGTCTGAATGACTCAAAGCGGTTTTCTGCCTTCGCGGGCAAGGTCGAGGCAACCTTGGCGCTCGCAAGCGTTCTGAACAACGACGAGTCCGGAGTTGTTGGAAGAGATGGCGCGGCGGAGGACCTGGCTTCCAATAGTGCCACGGTCGATCTACGGTCGCTGACAAAGAACGCCGCTACGAACATCTACGGAGGGCCATCTGAGGCTCTCGGACTTGGCTCGACTAATGGCGACGTTCCTTCACTGACGAAGGAGCGCGGGCTCCCGCTTGCGGATGCGTTCGCAGAACACATCACGCCAGACTCAGTACTGTGGAGCATAGACCTGACAGAGCATGAACAGTCGGTGAAGCGCCCCTCTCTGCGTGGTGAGTGCTCTCTTATCGTCCTTGCCATCAGAGGTCTCTGCTCTCGCAACGTGCCGAACCCTGTATACGGCCGTCCAAGAGGCAGCGAACTGGGCAGAACACTATATTGTAGAGACCGAGTCACAGCATCGAAGCGTCTACCCTTGGCTGAAATAAGAGTGCACGGTCCTGTGACAGTTGAAGGCCATGTCGTTGACAGCCGCAGTGACAGCGTCGTGGTAGAAACGCCCCTGGATGGCGACCGAGGGTGTGCCGCTCGAAGTGCTCTGGCGACAGTCCTGTTCCGAGGAAAGAATGGATACAGTTTCGCGGGAATCTTTCGTAGCCGACTACACAAAGGCGTTGCGAAATAATAGCGCTGCGGTGTTTATCGGAGCGGGCCTTTCCCGTGCCTCTGGATTCGTCGATTGGCGCGAGCTACTACGAGATATCGCAACCGACTTGAAGCTCGACGTCGATCACGAGACCGATCTTATCGCCGTCGCCCAATACCATCTCAACAAGCACGGAAGCCGCAACAAGCTCAACCAACTGATCGTTGATCAGTTCACGAAGGACGTTCAACTTACGGACAATCACCGCCTTTTAGCGACCCTTCCGCTAGACACGGTCTGGACGACCAACTACGACAAGCTAGTTGAGGTTGCATTCAACGAAGCGCACAAACGGACGGACGTAAAGATTGTGCAAAAGAATCTGGCGACAACGCGTTCGGGGCGCGTCGTCACGATTTACAAAATGCATGGTGATGTCGATCACGCGCACGATGCGGTTCTGACGAAGGACGATTACGAGACGTTTGCCTCGAACCGCAACCTCTTCTCTGTCAAACTCAAGGGCGACTTGGTGGAGAAGACGTTTCTGTTTCTTGGTTACAGCTTCAACGATCCCAACATCGATTACGTGCTGAGCAGGATCCGCGCACTGCTTGATCAAGACAGTCGGCAGCATTACTGCATCATGCGTTGGCCCGAGAAGGCGAAGGGTAGTCGAGGCAAAAAGAAAGCGGATTACGATTACGCGCGTCGGAAGCTGGAACTTCGTGTCGCCGATCTGAAGCGCTACGGCATTCAGGCGGTGATGATCGACCGCTACGACGAGCTAACGGCGATCCTGGATGAGCTAAATCATCGAATACACCTCCGCGATGTCTTCGTGTCGGGCAGCGCTCACGACTTCGCGCCGATGGGCCAAGAACGGGTCGAGAAGCTCGCATACGCAATCGGAAGGAACCTGATTCAAAACGGGTGCAATCTCGTCTCCGGCGTCGGACTGGGCGTTGGCGGCAATGTCGTAATCGGTGCATTAGAATCTTTGCTCGCCACCGGAAGAGAGGATCTGTCTGATCGGCTCACGCTGCGCCCATTCCCGCAACAGCCACCGAGCGGAATGAGTCGGGCCGACTTTTGGACGAGATATCGTCAAGACATGATCCGGCAATCTGGGGCGTGCATTTTTATCAGCGGGAACAAACTGGATGGCGGAAAGGTCATCGAGGCAAAAGGAGTCATCGAAGAATTCGACATCGCGCATTCTCTTGGCAAGTACCCGATTCCCATTGGAGCAACGGGGCACGCGGCGAGACAACTTTGGAAGTATGTTTCCACTGATCTTCCGGCGTTCTACCCGAAGGGCGGGGTAAAGAAGTTCTTCGACATTCTCGGCGATGTCTCCAGATCAAACGAAGAGATTGTTCGGGCTGTCGTCGGTATTTTGAAACAAATCAAAGCATTCTGATGGAGGCGCAATGGCGCGTAGAACGTTCTTTAGTTTCCATTACCAGCGTGACATCTGGCGGGTCAATCAGGTACGAAATGTCCCGAACGTGATCGGCTGCTCCGCCGCAGGCTTCCAAGACGCCTCACTCTGAGAGGAAGCGCGTCGTAAAGGAGACTCTGCGATCAAAGCGATGATCGACAAGGCGCTGGAAAACACGTCTGTGACGGCGGTATTCATCGGGAACCAAACATCAAATCGTCGGTACATCAACTATGAAATCGACAAGTCGATTCAAAGAGGAAATGGCGTCCTTGGCGTACGCATTCACCACCTGAAGGATCGTGACGGCATGATCGATCTACCTGGCGCGATTCCGGCGAAGCTGGCTCAGGGCGGCTACAAAGTCTACACATACACCAACACAAATGACTTGGGTCAATGGATCGAAGCGGCTGCGAAGGCTGCCGGACGCTGAGGTTGGTGGCTACTTGGCCGCCCAAGCAACCTCGCGCGATGGCGCGCCGCATCAATCAACCTTTTTAGGATGCATATTATGTGGATTCGCCTTGATGTTAACGGCGAGCAATGGATCAACGAAAATGATGTCTTCCGCATCGTGTTCAGCGAAAGACATGAGACTTATTCGCTTCACACAACTTACGGCGACATAATCCATACCGTGAGTTCCGTGGGCGGCAAGCGCACAATCGCGCAAGTTGTCTCGGGGGCGCATTGGCTCGAACTCGTTGGCGCCTGGTACTACATCAACCTTGACTGTGCTTCTGAAATTGAATTTGTTGATGCGGCGGATGGCGGAATTGACGCGCACTTCTATTGGCAAGGGCGACGGATTCACACCATCAACACCCGAATTCTCACGGATCAAGTCAGAGACAAGCTGGTAGAGCTGAGCGTCCGTTGTTGATCAAGAGCTTCCGTTAAGAGCCTGACCGCATACGATCTTGTTGAAATCGGCTTCTGAGGAACCGCGCGTTATGTACGCACCGTAGAGCGCTTCCTCCCAATCGCCTCCGTTGATAACGCCGCTCTCGTTCCCGTCAAAATAATACTGCGCGGCAGACGTGAACTCATGAACCCAGGCTTCAAGTTCGCCCGCGCTGCCCAGCTCGCGGAGTTGCTTCAGCAGCATGTCAACTGGTTTCATACCCCTGCTCCTCTTGCACGCCGTTCCGAGCCGAAGAGGGTATCGTAATCCACCGCATGCGACGGCACGAGCGGAGCGCTGCTGTGCGCGTGGTTGTGTCGTGTCTCGCCCCTGATGTTGCCCTGAGGTGTTGGCTGACGAGGGGGCACACGGTAGAGTTTTCGGGAAGCCGGGCGAAAAGCGCTATCGACACAAGTGTTGGACCGGAGAGGACATCGTGGATTTCGCTCGGAAAATCAGGGAGATTTCTTCATTTCTCCCCCTCTCCGCATTGTTAAATCCTGATCGGATTTACCACACGACGCCGCGCCGAAATTCGGCGCGGCGTTTTCGTGATGGGCAAGCCGGCCAGGATTTACAACGGGTTTCCAAGCTCATCGGGCTTCGAATTCCAATCGCTTGTTTCGTAAAATCAGGTTCGAACCGTTCTTTCTCAGAAAATCGCGTTTCGCGATGTCGTTTTCCGAATCTGCCAGATTAGTAGCTTCAATTGCAGCATTTACGAACCGAATGGCCGGTTCGAACCAGTTTTCGTTCGTCCTGGCCACTGCTTCAGATTTATCGCGGTCGCTGGGGTGGGGAGTGCCAATAGTACGATGCCAGCGCTGCATTTTTAGCACGATCGTGGCGCCGTCACAGACCCCGTCGTCGCCTTTCGAATCTCGTCTTTTCCGTTTCGAATCAATTCGCTTCATCGCAACGGGCGTTCGCTGGATCCAGCGGGGCGGGTTCGATTCAATCGGATTATGGGAACCAACGATCTGGCCGACGGATCGTCACCGGTTAAGCGGGTTGCCCTGCCCGTCGATGAAGGGCGAGAGGCAATTGGTATGGATACACCGTCGTCGTCATCGTCCGGGTCGTCGAAGTCGCAGCCGGCTGGGCAGCCGCAGGCTGAGGCTCGAAGTGCGAAGAGCAAGTCGAGCAATCGCGCGGCGCGCGGCGCCGCCGCGACGTCGCCGAGTAATCTGGAATCGACGCAGACGGATGATCGGCGCGAGCAGTCGCCGCGCGTGCAGGGGCCGGATCGACGCGCGACGGTGGTCGATCGTCGCAGCGGGCTTGAGCGGCGTCAGCTCTCGACCGAGGCGTCGGGATACGACGGCGACGAGCGTCGCAGCGGACGAGAGCGCCGCGAGGACACAGGGCTCGAGCGTCGCCGCGGGCCGGGGCGTCGTCGAAGTGACGATCGCAAGGCCGCCGAGGAGGGCGAGATGACCGCCGAGCAGTTCGAATTCGTGATGGCCATCCAGACTTACAAGAAGGTCAACAAGCGGATGTATCCGACGTGGACCGAGGTGCTGGAAGTCGTGCGGCAGCTCGGTTATCGCAAGGTCGAACATCGCGATATCAAACTGGAAAACGTTCCGGAACCGGAACTGATGAAAGCAAAAGTCGCGTAAGCGCGACTCCCGATCGGAAGAAATGAGGGAAATGTCCCACGCCCACAAGGCGTGGGCTTTCTTTTTTGGGCGTCGCGTTAAGATTGATCGCGATGACGTTTCGTCAATCACCTGACGCATTGGATTATGCGCCGCACACGCCGGAGCAGCGGCGACATGCGACGCTGCGATTGTGGACGCGTCGGATTCTTTGGTGCGCGCTGGCGACGGTAGTGCTGGCGATGGGGTGGCGGTTCGCGAAGCAGGCTCGGTATTTGCATCGGCAGAATCAACTGATGAGGCATTCGGCGCCGCTTGGACCGTTCGAAGAAGACGCGACGAAGAACGTTGGCCGCGTACTCTGGCCCGCGGCGGCGCAAATTCTTGACGATGGTAATAATTTCCCGATCTTCATTCATGAACGGGTAACGCTTGACGGGATCTCGCGGCTGATCGTCGTTCAGGAAGTGTGCGCTGGCGACAGTGTCGCAGCGACAAGAATTCTTCAGATAGCGGTATATGAGCCGGCGACATTGATTCCGGGATCAAGACTAAAACTGCGGACGAACTGGGTGATGGGGCATCCAACGATGCGGATCGTGCGATCGGCCATTGATGCGCGGGACTCATCACATTTCACGATCGACTACGAGCTCAACGGCGAGAAGGGGATTATCGACGGCTGGCTGCTGAGCGAGAGTTCCGCGACGCTCGAAGTTCGCGACGGACCGTTGAAGAACCCGGGGCTCCCGCCTCCGGCTGACAAATCGGACGCGCGAACACCGTCCTCGACACCAGCTTGAATTAATCCGAGCTCACCTGCGCACGCGGCAATCGTATTGCCCGCGTGCTACACTTCGAAGCATGAACCTTTCGGAAGATTTAAATCTCGCGCGACAGCTCGCGCGCGAGGCGGGGACGATCGTCCGCGATCTGTATGGCAAGACCGATCGTCTCACCAAAACTCATGAGGCCGCGAAGGATGAAGCGGTGACGGAGGCCGATCGCGCGTCGCAGCGGCTGATCGTGGCGGGACTGCGCAAGCGATATCCGAACGACGGAATCATCGGCGAAGAAAGCGACAGCGGCGAATCGATCACGCTCGAAATCTCAGATACCGCGGGGCGAAATTGGGTGATCGATCCGATCGATGGGACGAACAACTTCATCGCCGGCCTCGGCGCGTTCGCGGTTTGCATCGGTTTACTCGATCGCGGCGAACCGGTGGTGGGCGTGGTGTACGACGTGACGCGCGACCAGATGTATTCGGCCGCGCGCGGGCTGGGTGCGTGGCGCGATGAGAAGCCGATCCAGGTTCCACAAACACCGCTGGGCAACGCGAGCCTGATCATGATGACCAGCAATCTGCTGGATGCGTTCGGCGCATGTCCCGAATGGGCCATTCGATGGATCAGTCAAACCGAATGGAAAACGCGCATCCTAGGCAGCGCAGCGCTCGAAGCCGTGCAAGTAGCGGCCGGCGTCGCGCACGGCGCGGTGACGGTGAACGGCAAGTTGTGGGACTGCGTCGCGCCGGCGGCGATCGTCATCGAAGCAGGTGGAGTGATGTCGGGCCTGACCGGACATTCAATATTTCCGTTTGATTTGAAGAATTACACGGGCGCGAAAGTGCCGTTCATCGCCGCGGGCAAGGCGGCGCATGAGCAGTTGGTTCGCGAGCTGGGAAGATGACCATCGTCATCTTCGCATCTGCCGTTGCTCGGTCAATTCTTCGGCCATCAACTCATCGCGCGCATCAATCTTGCGGACGACGCTGATGTAGCCGTCGCTTTCAAGCACGGCCTCGTCAACTTCGGCGATATTTTGAATCCCTTGTTTGCGTAACTGCGCGCGCAGTTCGCGCACGTTCAACAACTCTCGTCGCAGGTTGTGACGTTGCAACACGCCATGGTGAATCAACAGCGTCGGGCGGCCTTGGATGAAGCGCTCCCAGTCGCGCGAGAAGTAGGTGAGCGCCGCCAGGATAAAGCTCATCACCATCAAGACGGCGGCAAGAACCAATCCGCCGGTGAGTGAGTTGTCGCCGCCGTTCATGGAATTTTGAACGGCGTTGCTGATGAGCAGCAGCGCGACGAGCTCGGATGTGCCGAGGTTCGCGACTTGTCGCTTACCCGAGAGACGCAAGAGCATGAGCACCGCGATGTAGACAATGACGGTGCGGAGGATGAGGTTCCAAAGCGGAAGCGAAGGGACGAGCAGGTCATGAAGATGTTGAGGCATTCGCAAATTCTACATCAGGGAGGCAATCCTTCACGACGACGTCGAACCCCGCAGATGTCAATGCGATCCGCCGCCGACGAAGCTCACGCAAGCGCGAAACGACAAGTGCCACCAGCGTTGCGCCAAGCATCGCATAGTGCGGAATAGCGGCCTGGACGCACAGGTGGGTTACTGGAGGTGGAATCCACGGCTTTGGAGGCTGTCGCAATGACGGCACGCAACTGATGGGACCTTGATCGATCCGCAGTTCAGTATCCGCGAAGGTAAACCCGTGCGACGTTTTCGGTCGAAATCGGGTAGGGATTGTCAGGTTCATCCACAGCGCAATGCGATCCAATCCGCAATCGAGCTGCGCGGATGGGCCAAATCCCCAACTCCGACCAGAATCGGACAACGACGACGCATACCAGTTGCTCACGACGAGGAGCGTGACGGCGATTCCGATCGGTCCTGCGAAACGAATGGATCGGACATTTCTCATCAGGTGAATTCCCGCTCCACTCACTATATCATCCGAAGCCTATGCCCAAGATCACCGTCGATGGTAAATCAATCGACTGCAAACCCGGACAGATGATCCTGCAAGCGACCAACGACGCGGGATATCCGATCCCGGCGTATTGCTATCACCCAGGGCTCTCGATCGTCGCTTCTTGCCGCATTTGCCTCGTTGAAGTCGAAGGAATTCCCAAGCTCGTGCCGGCGTGTCAGACGCCGGTGCGCGATGGGATGGTTGTCCATTCGAAATCGACCAAGGCGATCGCGAATCAGAAGTCGGTGATGGAGTTTCTGCTCATCAATCACCCGCTGGATTGCCCCGTGTGCGACCAGGCCGGCGAATGCTATCTCCAGGACTATTCATATCAGTACGGCCGAAGTCAGAGCCGTTTCGAAGAGGACAAGGAAAAGAAGCCCAAGAAGGACATCGGCGAAAACATCCTGCTGTACAACGATCGCTGCATCATGTGTACGCGCTGCGTGCGCTTCACGCGCGAAGTCAGCGGCACGAGCGAGTTGTATGTGGATGGTCGCGGCAGCAAGGAAGAGATCGACATCTTTCCCGGCAAGCCGTGCAACAACAAGCTCGCCGGGAATGTGGTCGATCTTTGTCCCGTCGGTGCGCTGCTCGACAAAGACTTTCTCTTCAAGCAACGTGTCTGGCTGCTGAAGCGTGTGCCATCAATCTCACCGGTGGACAGCGGCGGCGAGAACATTTACCTGGAATACAACGAGGGCATCATCTACCGCGTCAAGCCGCGCTACAACGCCGAGGTGAACACCTGGTGGATCAGCGACGACACGCGATACAGCTACAAGCCGGTGCACGACACCAAGCGCCTGTGTAAGCCGTCGAAAACGCAGTACGGCACGCAGGTCGAAACGAGTTATCTCAACGCGATAGAACACGCCGACACTGAGCTTCGACGCATCGCGAAGGAGAATGTCGCGGGCAGTCTGTACGTCATGCTCGGCCCGATGATGGCGAACGAAGAGGCGTATCTGCTGGGCAAATACATCCGGTCGATCGATCCGAAGGCGCTGCTCGTGATGGGCCCCGTGCCGACGACGGGCGAAGTCGAAACGTTCAAGCACTACATGAGCGGCAAGACGACGTTCACGATTCAACCGGAAAAAGTTCCGAACCGAAAAGGCATCGAGCGCGCGATTAAGACGATGGGTGGACCGACAATCTCCCTCGAAGAATTTAGCGGCGGCGCCCACGCCGCCATCAAACCGCTGAAAGCCGGTTGGATCGTCGGCGGATACCTGAGCAACTGGGTGACCGATGCATTGAAGCTGCCGAAGAGTTTCAAGATCGTCCAGGACATCCTGCAAAACAAACTCACCGACACCGCCGACGTCCTCCTCCCCGGCGCCGCCTGGGCGGAGAAAGACGGCTCGTGGGAAAACTTCGCCGGCAAGATCCAACCCTTCGCCGCCGCCATCGCGCCGCCGGAAGGCACGATGCGCGAGGGCGATGTCTACTACCGCCTGCTCGAACGGAAGGGCTTGTACAACGCGGATGTCGTCCGCACTGAAATGGGCGAGCCGTTCGCGTCGGTAAAGATTCCGACCGAAGATGTCGCCGAACCGGCGTTTGAATTCGCAGAGCTCTAAATGACCGCACTCTCCAGAATCATCCTCCTCTCGATGTCGATCTGGTTGATCGGCTGCTCGTCGAGCAGCGGCACGAAATCGATCGAAAAACTCGGCGACGGCAACGTCGTCACCACCTATGACGACCCGAAGTACGGCCTGCGCCTGACGTATCCGGGCGACTGGGAAGAACAAAGCATCCCGTTCATGCTGCGACCGAAAGGCACCATCATCGTGCTCAAAGCGCAGTCGAAGGTCGACGGCACGCGGATGCCGCCCACGATGAGCGTGGTTGCGAACGACAAGGCGAGTGGTGCTTCGCTCGAGCAGATGCAGCAGCAGATGATCGACAAGGCGAAAGGGCAGTTCAGCGATTTCAAGCTGATCGAATCCGGCGACGCCAAGCTCGGCACCGAGCCGGCCAAGCGAATCACGTACACCGGCAGCAAGCTGGGCGTGAGCCTGCAAGTAATGAACGTGATCGCAACGCATGGTGGCAAGGGTTTCGCCGTCGCGTACAGCGCCGATCCGGAAATCTTCGCTCAGGAATTGCCCGACGTGCAGAAGGTGATCGAATCGATACGATGGGTACAGAGGTAGAAACCGCAGATGAACGCGGATGCACGCAGATTGAGAAAGACAAGAGGATTGGTCCACGAATGAACACGAATCTTCACGAATGAATTCCGAATTGATTCGTGCCCATTCGTGACTATTCGTGGACATCTGTATTTCAATCTGCCTTCATCCGCGTTCATCTGCGGTTCCAAGATCTTATGAATTGGATTCAAACACATATTCCGCCCTGGGTGTTCATTGCGATCGTCGTGCACCTCGTGGTGATGGGTACCGTCGCGTATCTGATTCTTCTGGAGCGCAAAGTCGCGTCGTGGGTGCAGGACCGGATCGGGCCGAACCGGGTGGGCCTGGGCTTTGGGATCATTCCGTTCCTCAAAGACAAGAAGATGTTTGGCCTCGGCCAACCGCTGGCCGACGGGATGAAGTTCCTGTTCAAGGAAGATTACCGCCCGGCCGGTGTGGACAAGATCCTCTTCACGGTCGCGCCGATCATCATGATCATCGTGGTGATCATCTCGATCGCGGTGATCCCGTGGGGCGGCGTGAAGCAGACGACGCGAACTATCCCGCCGGGACAAATCGCCGCCGACGTGGTGCCGAACGGTTCGACGATCGTCGCGAGCTCGGCCGATGCGGTCACGTACCAATATCCCTTCCAGATCGCCAGCGTCGACATCGGCGTGCTCTATATCCTGGCGATCCTGTCGCTCGGCGTGTACGGCATCGTGATCGGTGGCTGGGCATCGAACAATAAATACTCTTTCCTCGGCGGGCTGCGCGCGACCGCCAACATGATCAGCTACGAGATTCCGCTGGGACTGTGCGTGCTGTGCATCGTGCTGATGTTCGGCACGCTGGACCTCTCGCAGATCGTCGTGGTTCAAACCGGATATTGGCTGGGCTTCATCCCCAAGTGGAACGTCTTCGTTCAGCCTATCGCGTTTCTCCTGTTTCTCGTCTGCATCCACGCCGAAGCCAACCGCGCGCCGTTCGACCTGGCCGAAGCCGAACAGGAACTCGTCGGCGGGTATCACACCGAATACAGCTCGATGCGTTTCGCGATGTTCTTCCTCGGCGAATATGCCGGCATGATCACGACCAGTTGCGTGCTCGTCGCGCTGTTCTTCGGCGGGTGGCATCTGCCGTGGCTCGAGTGGATTCCATTCCTCTCGCAAACGCCGCCCGGCGCCGACAAGTCGGTGACGACGAGTTTGTTCGTCTGCATCCTGCGAGCATTCGTGCTGTTCGGCAAAGCGGGCATCGTGCTGTTCGTGTTCATGTGGGTGCGCTGGAGCTTGCCGCGGTTCAGATTCGATCAACTGATGAACGTCGCGTGGCGCGGCCTGATCCCGATCACGCTGGCGCTCGTCGCCGCCACGACGGTTCTCGTTTACCTCACCGGCGGCCGAACGATGGACGGCGTGAGCGGGCGCGATGCGATCGTGTTTATCGTGATGAACATCGCGGTGGTCTTCGGAATTTTCGCCGCCGCCATGTTGCTGCCCGCGCCGCTGGATACGAACCGAAAGATTCACGTCGCCGGCAGCAGATATGCGACGACACCGTTGCCAGCCGGGGTTGCTTCGTAAGAGTCACTCATGAAACAGTCTGACGTCATCGTTCTTGAAGAACCCTCCTTGTCGCTCGCCGACTCGTTCTACGTGCCACAGGTGTTGATCGGCCTGGGCACGACAATGAAGCACATGTTCCGCGTGCTGGGCGGCACCGACCGCGTCATCCAGTACCCCGAAGAAAAGCGCGAAGACCTGAACGTCGCCGACGGTGGCATGGCGCTTCGCACCTACCGCGGCGTGCACCGGTTGAACAAAGACGAAGAAGGCCGCGTGAAGTGCGTCGCCTGCTTCATGTGCAGCACCGCCTGCCCCGCGCGATGCATTCACATCGAGGCCGACGTCTCCCCCTGGGAAGACCGCGAAAAGTACCCCGCCAAGTTCGACATCGACGAGCTCCGCTGCATCTACTGCGGCATGTGCGAAGAAGCCTGCCCGGTCGATGCGATCGAGCTCACGCACATCTACGACGTGGTTGGGCTCACGCGGCAGGAAATGATCTTCGACAAATCCAAGCTACTGCGGATCTACGACGAGACGGTGAAGAGTGAGCCGATGTAGCGGGTTGCTGTCTCATTCGCGTCGCGAAGATTTTACCGGACACCATTCGCGCGCTCGTTCCAGGATCGCTTCCATCGTCATGAACGGGACGGTCGCTTCGAAGTCGACGTTCGGTTCGTCAACGCACCACCATCGAAAACGACGCGTGTAGATCTGTATTCGATGTCGATCCCCGCGCTTCGCCTTCGGGATGAGCACGCACTCCTTGTTCCACCCGCCAGCATTCGTGGCGGTGGATCCATCACGCTGCTCGAATCCGCGCGGTGAGAGCAACAGCATGCTGGGCGCGCCATGGATTTGAACCGCTTCGCGTCGCTTGATGAACGCCCAGACCCAAGCGATGAGCATCGCCAGAAGAAACACAGCCCCAAAACTAAACCTACCCTGACTAAGGCGACGAAATCCATCAAAGTACGCAAGCAGTAAGACGATCGGCCAAACAATTGTCAGCCAAACCAATCGACCGCGGCTGGCGCTCGCGACGGTGGCACGTTGCCCCGCGGCCCAGCCGTACAGCACGAACAGCGAAGGCTCATACGCGAAGCCGCACTCCGGGCAGTTCCCCGAAGTAGGCAAGGCCGTAAGTGAGTAGCCACATTCAGGGCATCGCTGCAATTCGAGCGCGTTGTGCGGCGTTACCTTGTCCTCGTTCGTGTCGGACATATCGATCTGAATTCCGTAAGAACGGAAATCATCCCCCGTACAAAATCTCCGCGCTCCGCAACGTGTTCTTCAACAGCATCGCCACCGTCATCGGCCCCACACCACCCGGCACCGGCGTGATGTATGACGCTTTTTTCGATACCGATTCGAACTCCACATCGCCCATCGTTTTCATCGTGCCATCCGGTTGTTTGATCCGGTTGATGCCGACGTCGATGACGATCGCTCCCTCCTTCACATGCTCGCCCGTGATCAGTCCGGCTTTTCCCGCGGCGACGACGAGGATGTCGGCGTCGCGCGTGTGCCGCGCGATGTCGCGCGTTGCGATGTGGCAGATCGTGACGGTGGCCATCTGTTCGGCGAGCAGCAACGCGATTGGTTTGCCGGCGATCTCGCTGGCGCCGACCACCACCGCCTCGGCGCCGTACAGCTCGACGTTTGTACTGTTGATCAGCTCGATCACGGCCATCGCCGTGCACGGGGCGATCAGCGTTTGGCCGTAGATCACGTAGCCGATGTTGGCCGGGTTCACGCCTTCGACGTCTTTGACCACGTCGATTTCATACTGAAGCCGCGGCGCCCGCAGGTGCGGCGGCAGCGGGAGGTGCATCATGATTCCGGTCACGCTCGCATCCGCATTGAGCGCCCGGATCTGCCGCTTCACTTCGTTCTGCGTCACGTCGGCGGGCAGTGGGATGAACTGATAATCGATGCCCACGGCCTGGCATGATTCTGCCTGCCGCTGCGCGTACAGCTCGCCGGAAGGAGTTGCTCCGACGAGCAGGGCCGCGAGTCGCACGGATTTGCCTTGCGCGCGTAAGGCGTCGACACGACGTTGAACGTCTGCTTTGATCTCGCGCGCGATCGCCGCGCCGTCAATCACCTTTGCGGACATGAGGGCGATTCCAACGCGGGAAGCTCCAAAACACAAATCACAAATCACAATGAAATCTTGAAACTCAAACGCTCAAAGACTCAAAGCCGCGCTGTCATCCTTCGTGGAGTACCGCTCAGGATGACAACGCCCTTCTTATCATCTTGATTCTTGGAGCTTCTGTACCTGCGGCGAGCTTGTCGAACCGTGATTTGTCTTTTGCGATTTGGAGCTTACTCTTCCGACTCCTCGTCCCGCGATTCCTGCAGCTTGTACCCCACCCCGCGCACCGTGTGGATCAGGTAGCTCGCTCCGCCCAATTTTTTGCGGATGGCCGTTACGTGAACGTCGATCGCGCGGTCGGTGACGAACACGTCGTTGCCCATGGCCTTGTCCATTAACTGATCGCGCGACAGCACGCGGCCACGCGCTTGCACCAGCGCGCTCAGCAGCTTGAACTCGGTGAGCGTGAGCTTCATCGCTTCGCCGTTCACCGACGCCTCGTGGCGAGATGAATCGATCGACAGCGGCCCGGCACGCAGCATGACCGAATCGCTCGGCACGATGGGCGGATCGCTTCGCCGCAGCACGACGCTCAGTCGAGCCAGCAGGATCTTCATGCTGAACGGCTTGGTGATGTAATCATCGGCGCCCAGCGTCAGGCCGACGACGACGTCCGTCTCTTCGCCCTTGGCGGTCAGCATCACGAGCGGGATCTGCGCCGTGCGCGGATCGGCCTTCAATCGCCGGGCGACTTCCGTGCCGGCCAATCCGGGCAGCATGAGGTCGAGCAGAATCAGATCCGGTTCTTCCTTGACGGCCACCTCCAGTGCATCGATTCCGTTCTGCGAGGTGACGACGTCGTAGCCGTTGCGCTGGAGGTTGTAGGTGAGCAGGTCGAGCAGGTCTTTCTCGTCGTCGACGACGAGAACGCGTTTGTTATTTCGTGGTGCGGACGAACCCGACTGGCCGGCCACGTGGCGCGGCGCGCTCTGAGGCGTGTTGCTCATCTGGCGAACTCCATAGCCACTCGCACTGTCGTGCGATGTTGCGGTCCTCATTGTCGGTCCATCTGAATCGTACGACAGCGGGCACGTCAAGTCGCTAATGAAGCCTTAACGCCAGGCTCACGGAATGAACGCCAAGACGCCAGGAACGCCAAGAAAATGCGGGATGAATAGGGGCGAGCGATCTGGGGCGAGGGGACGAGGGGAGACCGACGAAACGCGTGTCATGCAAACAGGATTCGCTTGCCCCTTGCCCGTTCACCACTCTCCCCTTTGGGTTCGTTCCGCTACTTTCGATATCATTTTTCCTTCCTAGCCTGGATTTCGCCGCACATAAGTCCCGGCCGGGCCAACGCCTGCGGCCTCCGTGCTTCGTTTGGCTTTTGGCTTCGCCAGCGCCATTTCACAATCTCCCGCATCACCTCCTTCGCGGCCGCGGAAAAAAACCTCGCTCCCTATAGACTGGGCGCGCTGCGCCAACGACGCGTGCGGCGCGCAACAAACCGCGTTTCAAGATGGCCACGCAGAAAGATTTTTATTTGGCGCGCTGCGCGCCAGACGCGGTTTTCGCGCAGCGCAAGCCGGAAAGCGAAGCTACTGGGTGCCTGACGCATTCGGGTCCGCGCGTCGCTCGCCGTACCACAACTCCAGGCCTTTTCGCTGGCGGACGGATTTCGGGCCGGTCAGCGCGAGGCGGAACAAGAGACCCAGGATTTCGAACGCGGAATGCGTTCGCATTTTTCGGCCTGACGTCGTCACGCATTCACGAAGGACGACGAATTTTCCCACCCGGCCCAGCGCGCGGCTCATGGCCGTTTCTTCGGCGGCGAACAGCCGTTCGTTGAATCCGCCAACCGCATCAAACGCGTCGCGCGTGCAGTAGAGGAAGCATCCGCTGGCCAGGCTCAGCGCGCGGTAGAGCGGGAAGCTGATCGCGCCGATGATTCGGCCGTACAGCGGTATCTGGCCATCAAACTTGAACCTGCACCCGCCGCCCACCGCGCCGGCTCGCATCGCGTCGACCGCGGCGCGAACGGCCTCGTGCGTGACGACGGTGTCCGCATCGATAAAAAAGAGAAGCTCGCCGCGAGCGTCTCGCGCGCCGGCGTTGCGCGTCGCGGCGATCTGACGATGATTCACCGACACAACACGAGCGCCGAACTCTTGAGCCACGCTTGCGGTGCCGTCGGTCGATGCGTCGTCGGCCACGACGATCTCAAATGCTTCACCCAGCACCCGCCGCGCATCGTTTAGCGCCGCCAACGTGCGCGGCAAATGTAACGCTTCGTTGTAGGCCGGAATGATGAACGAGATCACGTTCGGCTCCTCGCGGCGGGGTCTGCCTTCTGCCCGCTGTAACTAATGGCCACAGACGATGCGAACCGGACTTCATTCGCGCGGATAAGAAATACGTCGAACCATCGCAATAACTACTTGCGGCGCGCGTTCAGAGCGGATGGAACGACGAGGGAAACCTTTACCCATCTGCCTTGGAGGATCATCTCATGTTCGACGCATCACTCGAATCACTCGAATCTCGCCGGCTGCTCTCCGTCACGCTTGAACAAGGCGTGCTCACCGTCACAGGCACGGAACAGGCGGATCAGTTGGCCGTGGGACGCAACCAAACCATGATCGTCGTCAACGACAACGGCACCGCCAGCCAATGGAACCCGGCTGAGGTGACGTCAATCGTAGTGAACGGTCTGGACGGCAACGATCAAATCGCGATCTTGCCGGGCGTGATCAAGCCCATTGCGATCAACGCGGGCTTGGGCAACGACGCCGTGCAAGGCGGGCCGGGACGCGAACGCATCTTCGGCGGCGCGGGCGAAGACATGCTCCGCGGCGGCGGCGGCGGTGACCTGATGGAAGGCGGCGAAGACAACGACCGCATCGTCGGCGGCGCGGGGCCCGACCACATGATCGGAAACGCCGGCAACGATCACTTCGATGCCGTCGACCGCGATCAAGACCTGCTCGACGGCGGCGAGGGTGAAGACTGGGCCCGCATCAGCCGCGGCGACCACGCGCGCAACATCGAGCACGTCCTCGTCGTCCGGCCCTCAATGGCCGACGTCGCACCCGCATCATCGGCGGACAAAGATCTGATCAACGACTTAATGATTTGATCGACCGCAAAAAGAAGGGGTCAGAAACCTTTTCGAAAAAGGCTTCTGACCCCTCTTTCAAAGTCCACCTTTGCAAAGCACTGGGAAACCGCCCAGACCGAAGACCGGCATCGGGTCGTCCGCAACGATGCGGACATCCGCGCCGTCTCGCCAGACATTCAACTCGCGATGACCAACCTAAAGTCCACGAAAATATGGTGACGAGTGATACGCGCACATTGCGGTGCCGATGGACAACAGGAATAGCCTGGCCGAACCGGCCAGACCAAGAATCGATGCTCGCGATCGCCAAGTCGACATCTGACCGCCATTCCTTCCCGCATTCATACTAACCACCACTTAAGTACAATCCCCTCCGCATGAAGATCTACACCAAAACAGGCGACGACGGGACGACCGGGTTGATCGGCGGCGAGCGGATCAGCAAGGGCGATTTGCGGATTGATTGTTATGGAACGGTCGATGAGCTCAACGCGGCCGTCGGGTGGGCGGCGGTGGTTTGTGATGGGTCGATCGGCGTGCTGCTTCAACAGATTCAGCACGAGCTGTTCAATATCGGCTCGCACCTGGCGGTGCCGGACAAGAGCCCGGAGCAGAATGATAATGCGCCGTCGGCGACGCCGTTGCCGCCTTTGGATGAGGCGATGATTGCCCGGCTCGAGGCGGAGATCGATTCGGCCGAGACGATGCTCCAGCCGCTGCGGCAGTTCATCCTCCCCGGCGGCTCGGAAGCGGCGGCGAGATTGCACCTGGTCCGAACGATCTGCCGCAGAGCGGAGCGTTTAGCCGTCGAGCTTGCTCGCGATCATTCCGTGCCGTCGACGATCGTCACTTATCTGAATCGTTTGAGCGATTGGCTTTTCGTCCAAGCGCGGCTCGCGAACCAGCAGGCGGGGGTGGGGGATGTGACGTGGAAGAAGTGATCGGAGAGCAGGCAGAGGCCAGTAGGCGGCACGCAGAGAAGAAGCCGCCCTAGTTTTCTGGCTACCGCCTACTGTCTACTTCACACAGAAAACAAGAACGCCCCAGCGACCATAGCCCTATGTTCGCTGGGGCGTCTGTCTTTGTGGTTGTTGACCCGTTCATTTTGCCGCGCCGGAACCTTTGCAGGCTCGTCGCAGGCTTTTACGGACCAACAACCGAGTTTCTGATCACCAGTACCCGTGACAACCGGGGATCAAGTTCCAAAAGGGGGATTTGACGCCTCGTTCGGAAAATCCGAATCGGCATCGAGAAACAACGAAGTGTTTTCTCTCCCGTCCTCTCGTCAGATCATTTGCACCATCGACTCATAGCCACAAGTGCAACGTTGCAAAGGATTTGACTGAGGTCCTATATACTTTTGCCCGGGCGGCGATGTCAAACAAATTCGAAGATTTTTCAGATTTTGTCCATTGCGTTTGCTCAAAAGGGCTTGAATCGCACCGAATCGTGCCCGGAAAAAAAGAAACGCCTCCGAAGCATGGTGCTCCGGAGGCGTTTTGTGTGCATCAAAACTAAGCTCTAGCTTAGCGACGACGACGACGGACGGCCATCAGCGCGCCGCCTGCAAGCAGGCTTAGGCTGGCTGGTTCGGGCACCACGCCGCCCACGCCCGAGATCGTGAGCGCGTGCGTGAGCTGTGCATTATCCGCCGCGAGGTAGCCGGCAACTTTCGGCTTCATGGTGGCGTCGCCGAACGCCGGGTCACTCAGGGTGTTGTTGCCACCACCGACGCCGAATTCGACGTCGTTGGCGTTGGCGTTCAGGGCCCAGTTTTTGTAACCGATCGTGGCCGAGCCACCATCGTTCTGGTACTGGTTCGGAGCATACTGGGTATCGTTGTAGACGAAGTCGACCAACGAGAGACCCGATGCGATCGTCCTGCCACCGCGAACGATCATCTGGAACTGGACGGTGCCAGCGCCCGTGGCGTTGAAGTGATCCTGGCCGGACCACTGGACGTACAGATCGCCGGCGATCACTTGGAATCGCAGCGAACCGGCACCACCGGTGGCGGGAGTCGTGTCATCCCAAAGCGGGGCGATGAACTGCCTCGGCCCAAGGCCGCCGTTGCCGGTCGGTGTGCTGAAGCTGCTGTTTCCGCCGACCATCGTGCCGAAGTCGGTGCGATTGATCGCGCCGACGTCGGTGGCACTGGCGAAGGTGTCCGTGGCGGAGTTGCCCCACAGTGCGCCACCGTTGTTGCCGAGGCGGATGCTCACGCCGCCAGCGAGCAATTCATTGCCCGCAAAACCGAGGCCCGTGAGGGTCGCACCGGTAATCGTGTGTTCACTGTCGTCCGCCAACGTTGGCGCCGGTACTGCCGTGCCCGTCACGGAAATATCGGTGAAGGCGACCGTGGACGGATTGATGACGATGGCTGCCTGAGCCACGCCAACTAATCCGGCTACCGCGGCAGCCGCTAACAATGCATGCTTGCGCATCTGTTCTCCCTTAAGGTAAAGCCCTTGACATGAACCGCCGCGTACACAGCCCAAACTGCGCAGACCGGTGGCACACATCACGTTTCGCGATCTTGATATGTAAGCGGGAAAGGGGAGAACTCCCCGATCCCATAGCCACCGGCAGATTAATCTGCGATTGGGACCATTGCCACAGCAAAATCACCTGAATCTCATTAAATTTTTGTGAGATAGAATTCGGTAAAATAGGAAGTTAACAAATGGTGTTTCGGGAGCGAGTCGAGCGTGAATCCGTCCGCCTTGCGAGCTCTTCGGCGCGGCCCTACCATCCCGCGCGTCACTCGCGCCCAAAGCCCAGGGATGGATGGTTCAATGCAGCAAATACGCGTTCTGGTTGCCGACAAGCTGGCTGACGAAGGCTTGGACTTTCTGCGCTCGCAGCAAGTTCAGTTTGACGTGAAACCGGGGATGAACGAAGACGAGTTTGCCTCGACGCTCGCCGCCGGAAACTACGACGCGCTGATCGTCCGTTCCGGCGCCAAGGTCACCGCTAAGGTGCTGGCAAACCCTGGCCCGCTGAAGGCGATCGCGCGCGCGGGCGTGGGCGTCGACAACATCGACCTCGACGCCGCCACCGCTCGCGGAATCCTCGTGCTGAACACCGCCGAAGCCTCAACCCTGTCCACCGCCGAGCATGCGCTGGCGCTGATGCTCTCGCTGGCGCGGAAGATCCCGGCGGCCCATGCCTCGCTGAAGTCCGGGCAGCTCGAATGGAAAAAGCGAAGCCAATATCAGGGCACGCAGCTGGCCGGCAAGACGCTCGGCGTGGTTGGCGTTGGACGAATCGGTCGCACCGTCGCCTCACGTGCGATCGCGATGGATATGACCGTGCTCGGATTCGACCCGTTCTTCACCGCACCCACCGCGATGGACGGCAAGGTGAAAATGGTCCGCGATTTCGACGAATTCCTCGCCGGGCTCGACGTGATCACCTTCCACGTTCCCGGCGGCGAAGGCACGAAACACCTGCTGAATCGCGAGCGATTATTCAACAAGTGCAAGCCCAACCTGCTGGTCGTGAACGATTCCCGCGGCGAAGTGGTTGATGAATTCGCCCTGGCCGATGCGGTGCGTGAGAAGAAAATCGCGGGAGCGGCGATCGACGTCTATCAGACCGAGCCGCCTCAAAAGGATCACCCGCTGTTCGGTTTGGAAAACGTCGTCCTCACGCCGCACCTGGGCGCCAGCACCGACGAAGCGCAGACCGCGGTCAGCGTCGATGCGTGCAAGGCGATCGTCGCGTATCTGAGCAAAGGTGAAATCCGCGGCGCGGTGAACGCGGGTGGGATTCGACTCGACCTGCCGCCGGATGAGGCGCCGTTCGCGGTGCTTGCCAGTCGGATCGGTTGTTTACTTTCCGCGATGTGCGACGGCGGATATTCGAGCATCACCCTTCGCGCCAGCGGCACCCGCGCGCCAAAGCTGATGCCGACGCTCCTGCGCCTGGCGGCGGTGGAGCTTTTGAAGCCGCACCTGAGCAATCCGGTCAACGTGATCAATGTCGAGAAGCTGGCCGCGCAGCGCGGCATCGAGCTCGTGCAAATTCACGAGCCCTCTCCCCCACAAGGTTTAGTCGGCGACATCGTCGGTGTGCGCGCCGACGCACCGAACGGACAATCCCACCGCGTGCTGGGCACCGTCTACGCCGACGGCTTCCCGCGCGTCCTGCGCATCGACGGCTGGTCCATGGACATGATCCCCGAAGGTCCGATGACCCTGATCACAAACAAAGATCAGCCGGGCGTCATCGGCACCGTCGGCAGCACGTTTGGCGATGCGAAAGTAAACATAGCGGACATGGCAATCACGCGCGGGGACATGGCACCGGATGGAAGCGCCAAAGCGCTGATGGTCGTGAAAACCGACAGCGAACCGCCGAGCTCGCTGCTCGAGGAACTGCGGAAGAAACCGAACATCGTCCGCGTGAAATCGATCACGCTACCTGCGCGAAATCAACCGTGAAATAGCGGCGAAACGACTCGCGACGGCGTTGAGTCGCGCGTCGATGCGCTGCAATTGCATCAGAGCAAAAAAACCCTCGACACCGCACGCGCGACGTCGAGGGTCTATCGGGTAGGGATCGATCAGGCGCTCCCCACGCGCTCCATATATCCGCGTCGCGCCGTTAGGCGCAACGCGGATTCATATCAGGCGCGATTGCGACGACGAGCGAGCAAACCACTCAGCGCCAGTCCGACGACCGCAAGTGACGACGGCTCCGGCACTGCGTTCACCGAGAAGTTATCGAAGTACGCGACATCCATGCCGCGGCCGTTCACGGTGAAGTTGATGTCCAAGCCGTTATCCGCGGCGGCGTTCAACGCGCCGGCGCCTTGCGGGACGTTGTTCAAGAAGAACGCGAAGGTGTCGGTGGTGTAGTCCAGCTCCAAGCGATACGTCCCCCAGGCGCCCGACGCCGGACCAGCGGCTGCCGGCGCGGGCGTGTAGGCGCCGGTGACGTTGGACAGATAGATTGCCGACGTCGTCGGCGCGCCACCGGGGACGGCCGCGATCGCGCTGCGGGCGACGCTGGC